>WFUY01000001.1 GCA_015484715.1 Thermoflexales bacterium
ACTGAAGGCAGACGGGGGAGGCGAAGTCGCCGAAGGTGGCCTGGCGAGGCCGTTCGACGGGGATGGAGGGGATGGAAAAGGCCGGCAGGTCGCCGGCATCCTGGGCTGCTTGAATCGCTTCCCGGATCAGGCTGGCGATCCGGTCGGGCAGGAGGGTCATCGGGGCCTCCAAGTCCACAGGTGGCACGGCGGGATCAGGCGTAGGGCGCAACGGGAACCAGTTCCATACGGGCCGGCGACTTCTTCTTGGCAGCGATTTCCTCAACCCGGTGCAGCAGGGTCGAGTGGTAATAACGGTAGCCGCACTGGTCGCACACCCCGATAGGCACGTTCTCCAGGATCACGAAGCCATCCCGGTGTTTGAACATCTCCCGGTCTACCACCCGCTCCCGGACGAGGCCTCCACAGTACTCACATCTGTACCCGTACATTTCTCCTCCCTATGGCTCTCCTATGGCTCTGTAACCTCATAGACTATCCCAAGCCTCTACATCCCCCAGGTGATCAGGTGGTCTAGCTGGACCAGGACGCTGCGCACGCTGTCGGGGTCTATGGCGACGTTGGGCAGGACGGGGATCTCGGGTGGGAGTTGGAGGGCCTGCCGGACCTGGGAAGGGCGCAACGCCCCCTCCAGGTCCTGCTTGGTGGCCGCGACGACGAAAGGGGCCGGCCCGATCTCGGTGAAGAGGCGGATCAGCCGCTGGGCCTGCTCGAAGCGGTCGGGATCGGTGCTGTCCACCAGGACGACAAAGCCGTCCATCTCCTTGGCCAGGATCTCCCACATAAACTCGAAGCGAGGCTGGCCGGGGGTTCCGAAGAGGTGCAGGACGTTCCCCCCCAGGGTGAGCCGGCCAAAGTCCATCGCCACCGTGGTCTCCGCCTTGATGTGGGCGTCCTCGGTGGTGATCCTGCGCTCGGTGGAGACCACCTCGATCTCGCTGACGCTCTTGATGAACTCGGTCTTGCCGGCGTTGAAGGGGCCGGTGACGACGATCTTGCGTGTGGCCATGTCTTCTTCCTCCGGTGGTAACTGTTCACCCTCCCGCAGGTTAGGCGCGTTTCCGACGCGAAACCGTGCTTCGAATAGCCTATCAAGGCTGAAAGCGCCCTCGACCGGTGACCTGCGGGTAGGAGCGATGTGGAGGCCGCGTGCCTGCGCTGAGCGGGGACCCCCGCCGCGCCTGCCGGGCGTGGGGCCTTCAGCCCTCCTGTTCTGCGCTTGCGCCCTCCTGGACTTGTGCTTTCCCTTCCTCCTGCTCCTCTTTCTGCCGCTGCCAGCGGTGGAAGTCCACAAAGCGGTAGCCAACCCCCCGCTCGGTCAGGATGTACTTGGGGTTGGAGGGATCCTCCTCGATCTTCTGGCGCAGGTAGGTGATGTAGAGGCGCAGGTAGTGGGTTTCGTCCCGGTACTCGTACCCCCACACCTTGGAGAGGAGAGTTTCGTGGGGCATCACCCAGCCGGCGTTGTTCACCAGGTGGTAGAGGAGCCGGTACTCGGTGGGGCGCAGCTTGATGGGCTTGCCCTCGACGATCACCTCGCGACGGGCGAAGTCAATGGTCAGACGGTCGTCCACCTTGATGACCGTCTTCTCCATCGGCGCGGGCAACTGGGCCCGGCGCAGCAGGGCCTTGACCCGGCTGGCCAGCTCCCGAGGGCTGAAGGGCTTCGTCACATAATCGTCGGCCCCCAGCTCCAGCCCGCGCACTTTGTCATCCTCCTCGGCCTTCACCGTGAGCATGATCACGGGGACGGTGGAGACCTGGCGGATGAGCCGGAGGGTCTCGAAGCCGTCCATCTCGGGCATCATCACGTCCAGGATCACCAGGTCCGGCAGGTCCTCGCGCACCCGCTTGAGGGCTTCCATGCCGGAACGCGCCTCGATCACCTGGTACCCTTCCAGCTCCAGGTTCATCCGAATGAAGCGGGTCATCCGAGGCTCATCATCTACCACCAGGATGAGTTTAGGTTCTTTCACGGTCACTCCCGGATGAAGGTGATGACCTCCTCCTCTTCCTCGGTGGGGAGGACCTCGACGAAGCTGATCCGGTGCCAAGGCAGGAGGATGGTGTTCACTTCCGGCAGGATGTAGTGCAGGTCCTTGCCATCCCGCTGGCGGGGGTTAGAGCAGATCAGGAACTGGTCCTGGGGGTCCGGCAGTTGGTCAATCTCGGCCAACATCGGGTCCGCATTGGTCAGGTGGACAAGGACGGTGTACGGCATAGTCCCTCCCCTACTCCAGGATCACCTTCAAACGCAGCTTTCCCAACTGGAGCTCGTCCCCATCGTGAAGGGGATGGGGGAGATAGGGGGTCAAGCGTTGCCCGTTCAGGAAGGTTCCGTTGGCGCTTCCCACATCTTCGATGAAGAAGCGGTTGCCCTGCTGGTGGATCTTGGCGTGGCGTCGCGACACGCCGCCTTCCAGCCCACCGTCGGCGGTCAGGTCCAGGTCGGGGAAGATCCCGTGGGCGGCATCGAGCCGGCCCAGGTAGAGCTCCGGCGCTGCAGGCAACTGGACCTGACGCCCACTGTCCAGCATAATGATGCGCAGCGTCTTGGGTGGGGCTTCGACGCCGACCTCGCCTTCTCCTGTGGCCCAGGGATTGGCTCGAGAGGCGGGCAGTTCCTCCTCCGGCAACGGTTCGGTACGCAATGGCCCCCCTGTCGGCAGGTAGACCCCGCACTCACTGCAGAAAAGTGTACCAGGCCTGTGTTGACGTCCACACGATGGACACGTGATCATCCTTCTCCTCCTACAGGCCCCATTGTCAGGCTTCGGGTCCCATACTTGAGCTTCTTCCAACCTTCAGGTGAGAGGCGGCCCGTGCGGGCCAGGCGACCGGCCTCCAGACGAGCCGCTTGAGCCAGTTCCAGCTCACCAATGTCCAGCAACCGGGTGGCGACCAGAGCCAATTGCTCGCTGGCCTTCTCCGCATTGCCGCTTTCCAACGCCTGATAGGCCTGCTCTTGCATCCGGTAGATCGTCACCTTGTTCAGCGCGTTGACCAGATTCGCCGGCACTTCTCCCTCACCGGTGGGGTTCTCGGTGATGGAAAACCACAGCTCACGTCGGAGCCGTTCCCCCTGTCGTCCGATGGCGATCACATCCCCGGTCACCTCGAGCTGCATCAGACGGTGCCGGCCGGGCTTCTGGGGGCCGACGACGATCTCCAGCAAGGCACTGAGGGGAGACGTGGCCTCCAGCGGTCCCAGGGAGATTCGGTCCTGGGAGGGCTCCAGACGGATGATGTACGGAGAGACCTTGTAGGCGCTCTCTAGGCGGACGTTGGCCGCAAAGCGAAGCAAGAGTTGGATATCCTGGGCGTAGATGCTTCCCAACCCTTGCACCCGCTTGCGCAGCAGGGTGCGCACCTGGGCCGCCGAATCCACGTAGGCAGAAACGCCCCCGCTCTTGGTGGCGAGGAGGTCCAGGAACTGGTCGTTCCAGTCCTCGCCGATACCCATCGCGCTGATGCCGATCCCCTGGCTCCGGGCTTCCACTGCCAGGGCCAGGCACGCTTCTTCGTCCCCGTAGGTGTGCCCATCGGTCAACAGGATGATATGGTTGACCGCCCGCAGCCGTTTGCGCTTCCTCACCTGTTCAACCCCGGCCTCCAGCCCCTTGAGGATCTCCGTCCCACCGCTGGCGCGGATGGCGTTCAATCGGGCACGGGCCAGGGTCTTGTCCGAGCCCCGCAGGCCCGATAGGACGACCTCGGCGCGGTCGCTGAAAGTGACCACCGAGAAGGTATCACTCTCCCGCAGGTCCTCGATGATCTGGTAAGCTGCCGCCTTCACCTGATTGAGGCGCTCCCCCTGCATCGAAGTGCTGCGGTCAATGACCAGGCAGAGGTTCAGGGGAAGCCGCTTGGCCTCCATCGCCGCCGCCGGGCTGATCTCCACCATCAGGTAGAGAATCTGCTCCTCAGGGATCGCGGGCAGGCTCTGGCGGCTGACGGTGAGTTCCCAGGCCAGGATCGCCTGATCGGAAAGACCGGCCTCGGCTCGGGCTCTGTCATAGGCCTTTCGGCGGGCCTCATCGCTCAGGACCTCGTAGGCTTCCTGAATCTCTTGGAACCTCTCGACCGCATCGGGTGCATCGCTGACGTCGGGATGGTAACGTCGGGCCAGAGCCCGGAAGGCTTTCTTGATCTCCTCACCGGTAGCCGCCGGCCCGACCCCCAGTATGGCATAGTAGTCCTTTTCAATCTCCATCCACGGTTCCTTCGACGACGCCTCAACGGTACCGGCTCCCCCGACGGCGCGAGGCGGCTGTCTGGTATCAGTCGGGGATCTCGATCAGTACGACGGTGATGTTGTCCGAACCGCCGGCCGCGTTGGCCGCCTCGATTAACCGCTCACAGGCTTTCTGAGGGTTGGGCGTCGAGGCGATGATCGCGCCGATCTCCTCCTCCGACACGTGTCCCCACAAGCCATCACTGCACAGAAGCAACCGGCTGGCCGGCGGTAAAAGTTGGGAATAGGTGTCCACATCCAGGTGGTCGCCTTGGCCCACAGCCCGGTACAGCACGTTGCGCTGGGGATGAACAGCCGCCTCATCCGGCGACAGCTCCCCCAGCTCCACCAACCGTCCCACGAAAGAGTGGTCCTGGGTCAACTGACGCAGCCGGTCTGTCACCAGGTAGGCGCGGCTGTCCCCTACGTGAGCGACGTAGACCCGGCGGCCCAGCACCAGCGCACAGGTGAGTGTCGTGCCGCCCCCGGGCACCTGCTGATGGACAGCCTGGTTGGCCGTCGAGACCGCCCGCCCCAGCAGATCGGTGAGGGGATCCTGGAAGGCTTCCGGCCCTTCGCCCATCAAATAGGGCAGATAGATCGTCTCGATGACCTGGTGGGCAACGACGCGGGCGGCCAGGGAACTGGCCACCTCCCCGGCCTGGTGCCCCCCCATCCCATCCGCAACGATGAAGAAGCCAAAAGGCCCCCGGCTGAGCATCCCGGCATCGTCCACGTGATCGCCGATGTACTCAGCCACAAAGGTGACCAGGGCATCCTGGTTGGTCGTGCGCACCTGCCCAATGTCCGAGGCCCGCCCCACACGCATCACGGACGACGCCTTTTCCACCTCCTGCGGCCCTGCCGAAGGCTGCACCTCAGCGCCTGCGAGGGCATCACTGGACGGTGCCCCCCGTTCTGAGACCTCTTCCTGCGCCCGGACCTTATCGTTGGACGGGCGCTTCCTGCGCAATCGGTCTAAAAAACCCATGCTCTATCCCCTCGGGCAGTCAGCCGTCGTCCGGCAATGCCGGACTCTGCTGGGAGATTCCCACGCCTCTGTCGGCGGCTCCTGTCGCCGCGTTCAGGCAGGGAGGGCGTAGACATAGCGGTCGGTAGAGCCGATGTAGACGACCTCGTTGACCACGCAGGGGGATGAGGTCACCGGCCCTCCCGTCTTCACCCGCCAGCGCAGGTCTCCCGTCTCAGCATCCAGACTGTAGATACACCCATCCACACCGCCGAAGTAGACCGCACCGTTGTAGTAAGCCGGCGACGAGGTCACCTGGCCCTCCGTCTGATACTTCCAAAGCACCCGGCCGTTGCGGGCATCGAGGGCATAAAGGTGACCATCGGCCGACCCAACGTAGACGACCCCTTGATGGATGGCGGGTGAGGAGACGATGGGGCCGCTGGTGCGAAACCGCCAGACAGCCCACCCTGAGCGAGCATCCAGCGCATAGATGTTCCAGTCCATCGAGCCGACGAAGAGCAGCCCTTCCTCCTGATCCAGGGCCGGCGAGGAGGTGACCGCCCGCTTGGCCCGGAAACGCCAGCGCATTTCCCCCCGGATGTCCAGTGAGGCAACGGAGCCATCCTCACAGCCGAAGAAGAGTTGGCCTTCTGCAATGGCCGCCGAAGAGCGAATGGGAGCTCCCATATCCACCTTCCAGGCGACCCGTCCGGTCTGGAGGCTCGCCGCGTACATATGGTGGTCATCGGAGCCGAAGAAGACGTGATTGAACTCGACGCGGGGCGAGGAGTAGATCCGCCCTTGGGTCGGACAGGTCCACTCGATGCGGCCTGTGCGCGCGTGAATCGCGTAAAGCACCCGATCCTGAGACCCCACCAGCACCTTCCCCTCGCTTACGTAGGGTGAGGAGGCGATGCCACCTTCTGTAGCATACTTCCAGAGAAACTCGCCGGTCTCAGCGTCCAGAGCGTAGAGGTTGTGATCGTAAGAACCGATGTAGAGGATGCCATCCGCTACCGTGGGCGAGGAACGGACCTCATCCTCACAGGCAAACCGCCAGAGGGCCATCGTCTCGCTGGCCTCCAGATCGGTCTCGCCGGTCAGCACCACACCCGCCGCCGGACCGGCCCCGGGACGGCGATACCCGATCCGTCGCCCGACACCAAGCAGGGCGTGCTTCATCTCCTCAGCGGAACCATACCGCTTCTCCGCATCGTACTCCAGGGCTTTCATGATCACCGCCTCGAACTCGGGCGAGACCGATGGGTTGGCCTGGCGGACCGGGCGCTCTTGGAAGGAGAAGGGAGGTTCCAAACGGGGATCCTGCTTGGTCAGAAGATGGTGCAGCGTCGCACCTAGGGCATAGATGTCCCCCCGGGGCTCCGCACTGCCCCGATACTGCTCCGGGGGCGAGTACCCCTCGGTGCCGATCATCGTCCCCTTCTGGCCACTCTGGAAGACCTTGGCGATGCCAAAGTCAATGAGCCGGATCCGCCCGTGGCTGTCCAGCATAATGTTGGACGGTTTGAGGTCGCGGAAGACAATGGGCTGAGGCTTGTGGCCGTGCAGGTAGATCAGGACATCGCAGAGCTGAATCGCCCACTCCAACACTTGCTTTTCGGGCAGGAACTCCCCCTCCGGAACCTCCGAGAGCACCTCCTCCAGGTCCTGCCCCTCAATGAACTCCAGCACCAGGTAGCTGCGATCCCCCTCGGTAAAGTAGTCGTACACCTTGGGCACAGCGGGGTGGTTGAGGGTCGCCAGGATGTTGGCCTCCCGCTCGAAGTTGCGGATCATCGTGGCCCGGATCTGGGGGTCGGGAGCCAGGTTGATCATCTCTTTGATGGCGCAGAGCTTCTCCACCTCGGGGAAGCGGAGATCCCGAGCCTTGTAGACGGAGCTCATCCCTCCCATACCCAGGATGCCGAGGATCTGATAACGGCCCTGAAGCACGGTCCCTCGGGGCAGAGTGCCTTCCGTTGGTGTGGTGGTGGGAGGGGGGGTGATAGGCCGGGTGGCCTCTGCGGCAGGAGCCGTAGTCGGGGGTGTGGCCGGCGGACCTGCAATCTGCCGTGTGGACTTATCGTCGGATGCAGGCGCGGAGCCGCTGCCTATCCGTCGGGTTTCCAACCCCTCTGCCGGAGCCGCCCCCCCTTGCGACTCGTCCGTGATGTGGCGGGTTTCTAAAGAGTCTTTCATCGCATCGTGCCCCTGATCGTTGCTCGTCGCCTCTAATTATAGTGTGTTTGGGGGATTTATGCAATCCCTCATCGCTTCCTCGCCCGCCGCGTTTTCTCTATCGCTTCCTGGATGCGGGCATCCTCCCGGTCGGCGGCGGCCAGGTAGTCGGCGATGAACTGGGAACGGCGCTGGCGCAGGACCATCGGAGCAACAGCCCGCACGTCGCTCACACCGGCCCTCTCCCGATCGTCGGCCGCAGCGTGGGCCCGAGCAGCCTCGAAGAGGACGAGTTCGGCCCGGTGGGTCTCAATACCCAACTCCTGGATCAAGGCCAGGGCCGTCCTCTCGGCCTCGCGCGTCAGCCGGACCCGGGGCAGCCGCCTCCGGGCCTGGGCCAACTCGGCCGCCGCCTCGGCCGTCGCCTGGGCGTAAGCGGCAGAGAAGGCATAGGGATTGGCCTGATAAGCCTGGACCCGCTGGGCGACCAGCAACCGCTTCTTGAGGTTGCGCAGCCCCCGCACCACCACCCGCAGGCCGAAGCGGTCCAGGATCTGCGCCCGCAGCGGCCCCTCCTCCGGGTTCATCGAGCCCACCAAAACGATGCGAGAGCGATAGGTGCTGACCATCGGCCCTCGGCGGACGGTGTACTGGCCCTGCGCCGCTGCATCCAGCAGGGCGTTGATGATAGCCTCGTCCAGCAAGTTCACTTCGTCTACGTAAAGGAGGTTCTGGTCGGCTCGCGCCAGGATGCCCTGGGAAAGCCGGACCTTCTGCTGCTCCAGAGCGACCCGCTCATCCACCCCACCAACGACATCCTCCAGCCGGGCGTTCAGGGGGAGCTCGATGAGGCGCATCCGATCGGGGGCGGTGAGGGGCTCTCCCATCCCCATCTTGACGGCGCAATCGCTGCAGATGCCGTCCATCCCCCACGCCTCGGCAGCTTCCTCGGTGCAGCCGTAGGGACAGAGACTGCGCCGGACCGTCGGCAGGAGTTCAACCAGGCCGCGCACCGCCGTCGTCTTCCCCGTGCCCCGAGGGCCGATGAGCAGCACCCCACCGACACGTGGATTGATGAGGGCCAGGATGAGGGCTTTCTTCATCTCCACTTGGTCCACCAAGGCCAGGAAGGGGAAGGGAACGGTGTCGGCGATGCCCAGGTCGGTGCGAGGACCCTTCTTCAGGATGGCCTGAGCGGGGTTGGCCTGTTCCAGGAGCCGGAGCAGCATGGACTGGGGCATCGCTACGACAGGTCCTCCTCATCGAAGGCATCCAGGGAGGGAGAGCGGGCCCGATGGACGAAGGTCTTGAGCCGCTTCTCAAACTGACGGCGGGGAAGCAAGATGCGCCGGCCACAGGTAGTGCACTTGAGCCCGATGTCGGCCCCTACGCGGACGACGCGCCACTCGTATCCCCCGCAGGGATGGGGCTTGCGCAGCCGCACGACATCGTCTAGGTAGACTTCTATGGGCATAGGCGGTTCCTCGTGAAGGGCGGCATGAAGCGTAAGGTGTGAAACGTAAGGTGTGAAACGTAAGGCGTGAAACGTAAGGCGTGAAGCACAATTGGAGTGTATCACTGAGTGGGGAGGAAGTCAAATGCCGTGTCGCCCTCCCGCAGCTCGCGCGGTGCTCGGCGGCAGCAACGGCTGATGGGGGGCGGCCTAGGAGGCGCTTCAGGGTGTGGGGAACCTGCGGGAGGGTCTCAAGGGTGACGGGTCCCCAGGATCCAGGCTTCGTAGAGGGCGCCGGCTGCCGCCCCTCCCCTTCCCTCGACCAGGGTCCGAAAGTCCTCGGGAGAGGCCAGGCCATACCGGTGTTGAGCCAGGTACTGGCGCAGCATGGCCTCGAAGGCGTCGTCCCCCATCGCCTCGCGCAGCGCCACCAGGAAGAGCGCCCCCTTGCGGTAGACCAGAGGGCCATACAGTTCCGGGGAGTAGGCATCCACCGGGAGCCCTGCGGGCCTGTCCTTTCCCGCCGCCACCACCGCCTCGTAGCTCTGCCTCCACCTTTCCTCGATCAGGCTGGCCTCTGCCTCTCCATAGCGGTCCTCGTAGTAGAGCAGGGTGCTGAACTCGGCCAGCGCTTCGTCCAGCCAGGGGGCGTTAACCTGATCGTTCCCCACCAGGCCGTACCACCACTGGTGGGCCACCTCGTGGACGACGACCGGTTCCAGCCCTTCTCGCTTCTCGCCGTAGTAGGCCGTCTGGATGAGCACCAGGCCGGGGTATTCCATCCCGGCTCGATCCAGCGACCCCTCCACCACATCCAACTCGGTGTAGGGGTAGGGACCGAAGCGGCGCTGGAAGAGAGCCAAGGCATATGCGGCATAGTCCAACGCCTCCCGGCCCCCCGCTTCGTCCCCCGGCAGGCTGGCGCTGCGCACCGTGATCCCACCAAGGCTGGTGGTCACCACCCGGTAGTCGGCCCCTAGGAAGGCGGCGAAGTCCCGCACCGGACCGGCGGTACAGGACCAGCGTTGCACACCTCCGTCGAGGGGAACGGGCGGATCACAGCGCCCGGAGGTCAGCAAGGTCATCGTCATCGGCGCGGTGATCTGAACCCGGTAAGAGGCCACCGGGTTGCAGGTCACGTCGCCGTGGGCCGGTCCCAACACCTCCCACCACCCTGCTCCTCCCCGGCAGGGCACTATGGGGTAGGCCTCGGCCAGAGCCACCCGCCCCGCTCCATACCCCAACTGGCCGTTGCCCTCGACGCCCAGGGACGGGAGCTGGAGGCTGAAGGCCATCGTCGCCGTCACCGACTGGCCGGGTGGGAGGGGGGTCGGGAGGAATAGCCGTAGAACGGTGCCCTCGACGGCCAAGGTGGAGCTGACGGGATGACCGTTGACCTGAACTTGGGTGACCGTCAGGTCTCCTCCCCAGGCGGGAGCGTTGGGAAAGAGGCGCAGGACCAGGTCGGACAGCGGCCCAGGCCCTGCCCACG
>WFUY01000002.1 GCA_015484715.1 Thermoflexales bacterium
CAAAGGGGCTGCTGACCGTCGTGATGCGCTCACGGATCGCCCGCTCGGCCGAGGGGCGCATCTCAGGGTGGTCGAGGGGGCGAAGCCCCAAGGCGGCCTCGTTACCGGCCAGAGGGTAGACGTAGCGGATGGTGACCGTCTCGTCCGCGTACTGGAGAGCCCGGATGGAGGGTTCGACGGGCAGCAGGAGGGCTGCAAAGCGGTCGAACATCTCCTGGTCCGGAACCTCGTCGTGGGCCAGGAGGAAAGCGCGGAGGGCTTCGACGACCGTCAGCCGATCCTGCAGGCCGTTCTCTAGGTTGCGACTTACCTCGCGGGCATAGAAGGTGAGTTTCCAATGAGCGTCTCGGTGGGCATCGGTCAGGGCGACGCGGGTGGCGATGACCAACGCGCTGAGGCCAACGAAGGCGAAGAGGGCAATAAGCCAGCGTCGCATTCGATCTCCTTCTGCGGTAGCCGTACACCTGTCCTGAAAGTTGGACTTCTCTCGGCATGGCCTCCTCCCCACCCTATTGTACGCCGGTCTGGGAAAAGGTCAAGAGTCTTGGACGAACCGGGTTGCAACGCTGCTGGGAGGCATAGCATACTTATGTCGCTCCCTCCCTATGCGCTGTTCCCTCTTGCGCCGGACCATCAGCTTGCCGGTCACCGGACTGCTGCTCCCTTCAATCCCCCTCTACCTCGATGAGTCCTTTGCGGATGGCGTACCGGATCAGTTCGGAGAGGTTGTGCAGCCCTAGCTTGCGCATCATGCTGGACCGGTGCTTCTCGACGGTCTTGGGGCTGAGGTGCAGAATTTCGGCCATCTCTCGGGTCGTCTTCCCCTCAGCCGCCAGGCGGAGGACCTCTTTTTCGCGCGAGGTGAGGCTGTTGTAGCGGGATGGGACCCTGTCCGCCTGCTGGGCCAGGTAGTCGTCCAGGATCATCTTGGTCACCCGAGGGGAGAGGAAGGCTTCGCCCCGGTGGACGGCTCGGATGGCGGCCAGCAGTTCCTCCGGCCCACTTTCCTTCAGCACGTACCCCAGAGCCCCCGCCTTGAGCATGGCGAAGAAGTACTCCTCCCGGTCGTGCATCGTCAGGGCCAGCACGTTGACCTGGGGGGCCTGGGCTTTGATAGCTCGCGTCGCCTCGAGGCCGCTCAGGTCGCGCATGGCGATGTCCATCAGGACGACGTCGGGGCGCAGGCGGAGGGTCTGCTCGATGGCCTCGCACCCACTGCCCGCTTCGCCGACGACCTCGATGTCGGCGTGGTCCTCCAGAAGGGAGCGGATGCCCGCCCGCACGATAGCGTGATCATCGGCGATCAGGACACGGATCTTGCCCATGCCGCCTCCCCAACCTGACTGCCTGAGCGGTCACCGCTGAAGGGTACCAGGCACCTCGACTAGGGCCTCATGCTCGAGCATCTCCAGGGGGACCTCGGCCAACACCAGCGTGCCCTGCCCCGGCTTCGAGCCGATGTAGAACCTGCCGCCCAGCAGGGTGATCCGCTCCTCCATCCCTCTCAACCCCCACCCCTTCTGCTCGTCCCGCATCACCGACGCTGGATCGAAGCCCACACCGTCATCCTCCACGCGCACGATGAGCTTATCCCCCTTCCGGGTCAGCGAGATGTTGGCTTCGGTGGCCTGGGCGTGGCGGGCGATGTTGGTGATGGCCTCCTGGACGACGCGGAAGACGGCGATCTCTACCTCGGCCGGCAGCCGGTCCTCCAGGCCGATGGAGCGCAGCCGCACCCGAACGCCGGCCGGTTCCAGGCACTTCTTGGCCTGACTGCGCAGGGCCATCACCAGCCCCAGGTCGTCCAGGGCTTCAGGCCGCAGGTCGAAGATGAGGCTGCGTAGGTCCCGCAGAGCCTGGGTGGCGATCCTGCGCACGTTGGTCAGCTTCTCCCGACCGGCGATGAAGTCGGGGGAGAGGCTGTTCTCCACCGCCATCGTCGTCATGATGATGGCGGTGAGGGACTGGCCGATGGTGTCGTGGAGCTCCCGGGCCAGGCGGGCCCGCTCTTCCTCTTGGGCGGTCAGGACCTTGCCCAGCAGTTGCTTGCAGACCGCTTCCTTCCCCTGCAGCTGTTCGTAAAGGGCGGTCAGTTCCCGCGTCCGCTCCTCGACCATCTCCTCCAGGGCCTCGTTCCATCGGCGGTGGTCCTCTAAAGTGGCTTCCAGCCTCACCCGCATCTGCTCCAGGTGAGCGGTCAGGCGGGCGACTTCGTCAATGCCTTGGACGGGGATGGGGACGTTCCGGTTGTCCGCCGCGGGCTGGGCCGACGCCTCCTTGAGGGTCTGGATCGGCCCCACGATCTGGTGACGGACGAGCCAGGAGGTTGCCAGCAGTACGAGGGTCAGCACAGCGCCACCGCCCAAAATGATCAGATGCTGCAGACGGCGCAGGGGGGCCATCGCGTAGCGGGCCGGTTGCCGGATGGCGACACCCCAGGGAGCGGTCTGCAGGGGGACGAAGGTGAGCACTTCATCGGTCTGGCGAAGGGCCTGCCCCGTTCCTCCCTCCTCTTCGGTGTGGCAGCGATGGCACTCCCCCACCAACGGCTGTCGGGCTTCGATCCATCGGGCGAACTGGTCGGTGTGGTCGGCCTTTTGGAAACGGCGCTCCGGTCGGCTGGAGGCCAGGACTATCCCCCGGCGGTCAACGACCTCGATGTAGCCGCTCTCTCCGGGCACCCCCTGGCGCAGCAGAGGCTCCAGGCCCAGGCGATCGGTCTCGATGCGCTCGACCAGCAGGCCGCTCACCTCCCCCGTCGTCCCACGAATCGGCACGGCCAGCAGGACGTAGGGCTGAGA
>WFUY01000003.1 GCA_015484715.1 Thermoflexales bacterium
GTGGATGACGAGACCGCGGCTCAGATCAAGGAGGGGCAGGAGATCGCCCTGACCGAAGGGGACCGGGTGCTGGCAGTGATGGAAGTTCAGGAGAAGTTCCCTTACGACAAGCGCCGAGAGGCCCGCGAGGTCTACCGCACGGAGGAGGAGGCCCATCCCGGCGTGGCCCGCCTCTACCGCCAGGGGGATACGCTGCTGGGTGGCCCTATCTGGCTGGTGGACTGGCCCACGGCGACGACGACCCAGTTCCCGAAGCTCCGCCACACGCCGGCCCAGACCCGCCGGATGTTCGCCGCCCGGGGCTGGCGGCGGGTCGTCGGCTTCCAGACCCGCAACCCCATCCACCGGGCCCACGAGTACATCCAGAAGACGGCACTGGAGATCGTGGATGGCCTCTTTGTCCACCCCCTGGTGGGCGAGCGGAAATCGGACGACATCCCGGCCGACGTGCTCATCGCCAGCTACGAGGCGATCTTGCGGGACTACTACCCGCCGGACCGGGTGCTCTTGGGCGTCTTCCCGGCCGCGATGCGCTACGCCGGTCCCCGCGAAGCGGTCTTCCACGCTTTGGTGCGCAAGAACTACGGCTGCACCCACTTCATCGTGGGACGGGACCACGCCGGGGTGAAGGGGTACTACGGCACCTACGATGCCCAGTACATCTTCGACGAGTTCGAGCCGGGAGAATTGGGCGTCACCCCGCTCTTCTTCGAGCACGCTTTCTACTGCCGCAAGTGCGGGGCCGTCGTCACCGCCAAGACCTGCCCTCACAGCAAAGAGGATTGGATCTTCCTGAGCGGGACCCAAGTGCGGGAGATGCTAGCTCGGGGTGAGATGTTGCCCGAGGAGTTCACCCGCCCCGAGGTCTCCCGGGTGCTGTTGGAGGGGCTGAGGAAGGGATAGACTCGCCGAGCCAAGTTGGACCTTTTGGACTTCTGGGAAGGAGCGGGCGATGTTTGGTTTCTTGAGACGCAAGCGTGAGCGGAAGGTGTTCGTCATCGGGTTGGACTGTGCAGAGCCCAGTCTGCTCTTTAACGGTTGGCTGAACGACCTTCCCCACTTCCGACAACTGATCCAGCGGGGGGCCTACGGCAAGCTGACCAGCTCCATCCCCTGCATCACCGTGCCGGCCTGGAGTTCGATGCTGGCCAGCAAGGACCCGGGAACGCTGGGCTTCTACGGCTTCCGCAACCGGGCGGATTACAGCTACGAGAACATGACCATCGCTACGGGCAACGCCGTCAAGGAGCGCCGCGTCTGGGAGATCCTGGGCGACGCGGGCAAGCAGGTGATCGTCGTCGGCGTGCCCCAGACCTATCCGGTGAGGCCGGTCAACGGCTACCTGATCAGCAGCTTCCTCACCCCCAGCACCCAGCGCCAGTACACCTGGCCCAACGAGCTGCGCTACGAGATAGACCGGGTGCTGGAGGGCCGCCCTTACGACGTGGATGTACCCCAGTTCCGCACCGAGGACAAGGACCACCTGCTGAAGCAGATCTACGAGATGACGGAGAAGCGGTTCAAGGTCCTCAACTACCTGGTGCGGGAGAAGCCGTGGGACTTCTTCATCTTCGTGGAGATGGGCGTGGATCGTATCCACCACGGCCTCTGGAAGTACCACGACCCGGCCCACCCCAAGTATGAGCCGGGGAACCCTTACGAGAACGCCATCCACGACTACTACGTCTACATTGACCAGGAGATTGGGAAGCTGCTGGAGGCTCTGGACGACGACACCGTCGTGCTGGTCGTCTCCGACCACGGGGCCAAGAAGATGGACGGCGGCATCTGCATCAACGAGTGGCTGCGGCGTGAGGGCTACCTGGTGCTGAAGGAGGAGCCGCATGAGCCGGGCTTGGTCCCCTTCGAGAAGCTGGAGGTGGACTGGGAGAAGACGAGGGCCTGGGGGGCCGGCGGCTACTATGGGCGCATCTTCCTGAACGTCCAGGGGCGGGAGCCCCAGGGGGTGATCCCTGCCAGCCAGTACGAGCAATTCCGGGATGAACTGGCGGAGCGGATTCGGGCCATCCCCGGCCCCAACGGCGAGGAGATCGGCACGGTGGTCTACAAGCCCCAGGAGATCTACCACACCGTGCGCAACGTCGCCCCGGACCTGATCGTCTACTTCGGCGACCTGCACTGGCGCTCGGTGGGGAGCCTGGGCCACGGGGACATCTACACCTTCGAGAACGACACCGGGCCGGACGACGCCAACCACGCCCAGGATGGCCTCTTCATCCTGTACGATCCCCGGCACAACTACGGCGGACGGGTGGTGCACGGGGCCCAATTGATGGACATCGCCCCCACCGTTCTGAAACTGATGGGTGTGCCCATCCCGGCCGACATGCAGGGGAAGGTGATCGAGGTGTGAGGCGGTGGGGCAGGGAGGCACCGGGGCGATGAGGCAACGAGTGAACAAGGCCCCGGTCGGCGGTCGGTAGTGGGCAGTCAGCAACAAGACGATGAGGTAACGAGTGAACAAGGCCCCGGTCCGCCGTCGGCGGTCGGTAACAAGGAGGATGGTATGACGTTTGTGGACTCTTCGACGGATCGCCTGGTCTGGGATGGGGAGGGGTTCACCCTCTGGTTCACCGGCCTCTCGGGGGCCGGCAAGACGACCATCGCCAGACTGGTGGAGCAAGAGCTTCGGGCGCGGGGGATGAAGGTGGAACGGCTGGACGGCGACATCGTCCGCCAGGGGCTGACCCGAGACCTGGGCTTTACCAAGGAGGACCGGGACAAGAACATCGAGCGGGTAACCTTCGTGGCCAAACTCCTCTCCCGCAACGGCATCGCGGTGCTCTGTTCCTTCATCTCACCCTACCGGGCGACGCGCCAGCGGGTGCGGGAGGAGGTCACCAACTTCATCGAGGTCTTCGTGGACGTGCCGCTGGAGGTGGCCATCGAACGGGATGTGAAGGGGCTCTACAAGAAGGCGCTGGCCGGTGAGATAGACAACTTCACCGGCATCTCGGATCCCTACGAGCCGCCGGAGAACCCGGAGATCTGGATCCGCACCCACGAGGAGACGCCGGAGGAGAGCGCCGCCCGGGTCATCGCCTACCTGGAAGAGCACGGCTACGTCCCGGCGCGGGTCCCGGTCTGAGATCGCTCCTCCCCTAATCCACCTTCATCCCAGAGGGGCCGGCTTCTGCGAAGCCGGCCCCGTCGCTTTTCCCCACCGGGGGGCCTACCAGTTCGGGGACCGGTGATTACCCATATCTTTGGAGGTAGGGAGACTAGCCGTCCCGACCTGGCCCAATTCAAGGTGATGTTGGGGGCCTTGGACCCGCTGGGGATGCCGATTGCCACGTTGGTGGTGGCGGGCAATGAGGCGGATGATGGGTTGTACCCGCCGGCCATCGAGCGGTCGCGCCCGGTAGTGGGGCAAGGCGACCGGTTGTACATCGGGGACAGCAAGATGGGGGCACCGGCCACGCGGGCCTTTCTCCAGGCCGGTGGAGACGCCTACCTGGCGCCGTTGGCCCAAACGGGGAAAGTGCTCGAGTGGCTGACAAGATTGCTGGAGCCGGTGTGGGCCGTGGAACGACGCCCCATCCGCAAATATTGAAGTCAAGCCCCTCTTCCATCCCCCCCTTATTTCTGGTATAATCTCCCCTACACACTCACAACCGACCCAATCCTTGCATTCCAACGACCGGAGGAAGCTGACGATGACCCAATTCGACACCCTCTTCATCCACGGCATTGTCGTCACGATGGACGAGAACTTCACGGTGATCCCCGACGGTGCCGTCGCCGTTCAAGGAGATCAGATCGCCGCTGTAGGCACGACCGAGGAGGTATTGGCTCAGGGTGAGGCGAAGGACGTGGTGGACTGCACAGGGATGGCGGTGATCCCCGGACTGATCAACGCGCACACCCACGTGCCGATGACCCTGCTGCGGGCCCTGGCCGACGACCTGCGGCTGGACGTCTGGCTGCACGGCTACATGATGCCCGTTGAGCGGGAGTTCGTCAACCCCGACTTCGTCCGGCTGGGGACGCTGCTGGGCTGCGCCGAGATGATCCGCTCCGGGACGACCTGTTTCGCCGATATGTACTACTACGAGGACGACGTGGCCGCCGCCGTCGCCGAGGCCGGGCTGCGGGCCGTCTGCGCCGAGACCATCCTGCGCTTCCCCTCCCCCGACGCCCTCAGCTACGAGGAGAGCCTGGCCTACAGCCGGGAGTTCATCGAACGCTGGCTGGGCCACCCTCTCATCGTTCCCTCGGTGGGCCCCCACGCGCCCTACACGGCCACGCCGGAGATGCTGCGGGCGGCGGCCGAGCTGGCCCTGGAGTACGATGTGCCCCTCCAGATCCACCTCAACGAGACGGCCCTGGAGGTCCAGGAGAGCCGCGACGAGCACGGCATGCCCCCCATCCCCTGGGTGAAGAAGCAGAACGTCTTCCAAGCCAAGACCCTCGCCGCCCACTGCGTCCACGTGGACGATGGAGAGCTGCACACGCTGCTCCACCACAACGTGGGCGTGGCCCACAACCCGACCAGCAACCTGAAGCTGGCCAGCGGCGTGGCCCCGGTGCCCCGGATGCTGGAGTTGGGCCTCCACGTGGGCATCGGCACCGACGGGCCGGCCAGCAACAACGACCTGGACATGTTCGAGGA
>WFUY01000004.1 GCA_015484715.1 Thermoflexales bacterium
GGAGAGGCACCGAGGACCGAGAACTGAGGAGTGAGGATGGTTGACTATCGAGAAGCGATGGAATTCGCCCGCCACCTGGCCTGGCACACGGGCCGGCAGCTTTTGAAGGCTTTTGGGGAGATCAAGGCGACCCACAAGGCCGACGGCACCCTGGTCACCCAGGCGGATGTGGATGCAGACCGCATCATCGCCAGGATGCTGCGCGGCCGTTACCCTGACCACGGCATCGTCTCCGAGGAGCTGAGCACGGTCTACCGGGGGGAGTCCTACGTCTGGGTGGTGGATCCCCTGGACGGGACAGCCAACTTCAGTTGGGGGTTGCCCATCTGGTCGGTGGCCATCGCGTTGCTCCACCGGGGGTATCCGGTGGTCGGCGTCGTGCACCTGCCGGTCCTGAGACAGACCTTCTATGCGGCCCGGGGGGAGGGGGCCTTTCTGGAGGGGCGCCCTTTGCGGCTGAACCCGCCCACCGCCTTTACAGCGGATCATCTCTACACGGCCTGTACGCGGACAATGCGGCGCTACCGGTTTCGGGTGGCGGCCAAGCCCCGCATCCTAGGGTCGGCGGCCTACAACCTGGCCCTGGTGGCCCAGGGCGTGGCCGTGGCCGGGATGGAACTGACGCCGAAGGTATGGGATGTGGCTGCTTCGTGGGTTTTGGTAGAAGAGGCCGGCGGAGTGATCGGCTGTCCCGATGGGGAGAGCCATTTCCCGCTGCACCCTGGCGTGGACCTGAACGCTCGCCCTGTGACCACGGCGGCAGCGGTCAGCCCGGCGCTCTACGAGACCTTCATCGCATCTCGCCAGCGCCTTTGAACGGTCCATTGGCGCATCTCTTCCAATCGTGCTAAAATGGGGCTTGGGGGGGCGGTGAACTGGGCATGTGTGTGCTCCTGGGAGAGATGACATGGCAGGCGAACGAATCCTTGTCATTGATGATAGCAAGCAGGTCATCTCCTTTCTGGCCCAGCAAGTCTTGCCCACCTTAGGGTATGCCCCTCTCATTGCGACCACAGGGCGCAAAGGGCTGGAGGTCGCAGCCCGCGAGTCCCCTGACCTGATCCTCCTGGACCTGAACCTCCCCGATATGAGCGGTCTCGACCTGTTGCGGAACCTCAACCAGCAGGGCGGGCAGATCCCCGTGATCCTGATGACCGCTTACGGCTCTGAGCAGGTGGCGGTGGAGGCCTTCCGCCTGGGAGTGCGGGATTACCTGACCAAGCCCTTTGAGGCTCAGGAGGTGATTGATGCCATCGAAAGGGCTCTGGCCGAGCCCCGTCTGCGTCAGGACCGCTCCCAACTCAGCGAGGAGCTCCGGCGGGCCAACCAGGCGCTGCAGCGGCAGGTTCAGCAGATCATCACTCTCTCCAACATCGGGCGTACCATCACGGCCACGCTGGACGTGAATCAGGTGTTGGAGCAGGTGATGGATGCGGCCATCTTCCTCTGCCGGGCCGAGGAGGCGACGGTCTGGCTACTGGATGAGAAGACGAAGATGCTGATGCTGGTGGCGGAGAAGGGGCAGCAGCAGGAGAGCTTCGTCTTCTCCCGCCTTCCGATGGCGGATAGCCTGGCCGGAGAGGCGATTCGGACCCGCAGGCCCCTCCAACGGGTCGCCGCTCACGACCGTCCGCCCATCAAGATCAAGACGGGCTATCTGGTGCAGTCGGTCCTCTACCTGCCGATGATGCTGCGGGATCGAGGGATTGGGGTCCTGGCGGTGGCCTATCGGACCCAGCCTCACGTCTTCACCGAGTGGGAGCAATTTCTCCTGAGCACGTTGGCCGATTACGCTGCCATCGCCGTGGAGAACGCTCGGCTCTACCAGCAGACGGACAAGGCCCTTAGCCAGCGGCTGCGCGAACTGACGGCGCTGAACGACGTGGCCCGTACCGTCAACGCTTCGCTGGACCTGGATCGGATTCTCCAGCACGTCATCGAGGTCGTCCAGGAGATGTTCGATGTGGAGTCTGCCTCGGTCTGGCTGATGGACCCAGACCGGAAGCGGCTTCTGTTCGCTATCAGCGCCGACGTGACGGCGGCGATGCTCTACCCGATGGAACTCCCGGTGGGGCGGGGGATCGTCGGCTACGTGGCCCAACACGCTCAGTCGGCCCTCTCCAACGATGTCCGGGAGGATCCTCGTTTCTACGGGCAGGTGGACGTGCTCACCGGCTTCGAGACCCGTTCCATCTTGGCTGTCCCCTTGGTGGCCCGGCAGCAGGTGATCGGGGTGATCGAGTTGGTGAACCGGCGGAGTGGCCCGTTCACCCAGGATGATCTGGAGCGGTTGGAGGCGATTGCCGGCCCGGTGGCCGTGGCGGTGGATAACGCCCGCCTCTTCGCCCAGGTGGAACGGGAGCGGGCAACGCTGCGGGCGATGCTTGACAATGCCCTCAACCCGATGTTCATCTGCAACGATGCAGGGGAGATCCTGATGCTCAACCCGGCTGCGGCCTCGGTCCTCTCGGTCTCTCCCCAGGAGGCGGTAGGGCGTCCTCTGGCCGAGGTCGTCGCCTGTGAGAAGCTGGAGGGGCTGGTGCGGGACACCCTGGAAGTCGGACAGGCCCGCACGGAGGAGGGCACCGTGGACAATCGCACCTATCTTCTCACCGCGGCGCCCATCCCCGATGTAGGGATGATGCTGGAGATGCAGGATATCACCTACCTGAAGGAGTTGGACCGGGCCAAGTCGGACTTCGTCTCCATCGTCTCCCATGATCTTCGCTCCCCGCTGACCTCGATTCTGGGGTTTGCCAAGCTCCTGAAGCGCATCGGACCTCTCAACGAGCGTCAGGAGCGCTACGTCCAGCAGATCATCGAGGTCACCTGGAGTATGGAGGCGCTGATCAACAACCTGCTGGACCTGGCGCGCATCGAGGCCGGGCTGGACGAGGAGCTGGAGCCCTGCTCGCTGGACGAGATCGCGGCTCAGGTGGTGGAGGAGATGCAGGGGGTAGCGGCCGAGCGGGAGATTCGGCTCCGTTTTGCCGTCCGCCGGGACCTCCCTCGAATTCTTGGGCGTCCGATGCGCCTACGACAGGTGGTGAGCAACCTGGTCGGCAATGCGCTCAAGTATACCCCCCCGGGGGGGCAGGTGCTGGTCGGGCTGGATGCGACCGACACCCACCTGCGGATGAGCGTGGCCGATACGGGCCTGGGGATCCCCCCTCAAGACCTGCCCCACATCTTCGAGAAGTTCTACCGGGTGCAGGATGCCGAGCACGCCAGCCGAAAGGGGACGGGATTGGGGCTGGCCCTGGTCAAGTCCATCGTAGAATCCCACGGCGGACAGGTCGTGGTGAAAAGCCAGGTGGGCAAGGGGACCATCTTCACCGTGATTCTGCCCATTCCCGATGGCTCAGGTGGTGCAGAGGGACAGACCGATTGAGGGTTGAAGGACGAAGGATCGTTCTGGTGTCATCGGCGTCGGAGGTGCCAGGCATCTGAACACAAGCCAGTGTGCCGGGGGGTGTGCTATGACAGTGGTGGCTGTGACAGGGATCAGCGGCCACGTTGGGCGCGGATTGTTGCCCTTGCTGGAGCAGGATCCGACGGTTGAGCGGATCATCGGGATTGACCTGGTGCCGCCGACCCGGGGAGGGGCCAAGGTGGTCTTTCACCAGGCCGATGTTCGGGACGAGGGAATTACGGCGCTGTTCCAGGGGGCCGATGTGGTGGTCCACTTGGCCTTCATCCTCTTTCTGAAACCGGGGCAGTCGGACGACTGGCCCGACGATGTGAACATCCAGGGGAGCCAGAATGTAGTTCGGGCTGCGGCCCGGGCAGGGGTGCGCCGCTTCGTCACCCTCAGCAGCGTGCTGGCCTATGGCGGTCGCCCCGACAACCCCATCCCCATCCTGGAGACCCATCCGCTTCGGGGGCGTCTCGACTTCTTCTACAGCCGGGCCAAGGTGATGCTGGAGCGGTTCCTCGCTCGCTTTGCCAGGGAGCACGCTGAGATGACCGTCACGGTCCTGCGGGCCTGTGGCGTGATGGGGCCGCAGGCTGATCCCGGTCGAATGGCCGGGTATACCACCCGCCCCTTCTTCGCCATCCGCAACGGCCCACCGATGCAGATGGTCCACGAGGAAGATGTCGCGACGGCCATCCACTTGGCCATCCGGCGCGACTTGCCGGGGGCCTACAACGTGGCTCCCGATGACTGGATCGAGGTGGCCGACGTGATGCGGGCCATCGGCTGGCCTGTGCTGGAGCTCCCCTATAGGCTGGTCCGTCTGCTCACCTTCTTGGCCTACCGCACCGGGCGCTCCCTCATCCATCCCAAGATGCTGGATGAGCTCCGCTATCCCATCATCCTGAGCAACGCTCGCCTGCGGGCCCAAGGATGGGCGCCCCGCTACAGCAGCCGGGAGACCTTCTACGCTGGGCTGCTCCTGCCCCGCCAGGTGAAGCAGCGCGTTGTCAGCAAAGCAGGCGACTACGCTTGAAGAGCCCAAGCATCGAACAAGGAGCAAGATATGCGCGATAACCGTCAGCCGGTCATCGTCGGGGCTGCCCGAACGCCTATCGGGCGTTTTGGGGGGACCCTGTCCACGGTACCGGCCCCTACGCTGGGGGGCATCGTCATCCGAGAAGCGGTCCGGCGGGCGGGCATTGACCCCGCCAGCGTGGACGAGGTGTTGATGGGCTGTGTGGTGCCGGCCGGCATCGGTCAGGCTCCGGCCCGCCAGGCGTCCATTCGGGGTGGGCTGCCGCCCACCGTCGGGGCTGTGACCGTCAACAAGGTCTGCGGCTCCGGCCTGAAGACGGTGATGCTGGCCGCCTCGATGATCCGAGCCGGAGATGGGGAGGTTTTCGTCGCCGGCGGGATGGAGAACATGAACCTGGCTCCCTACCTCCTGGCCAAGGCCCGCACCGGCTACCGCCTGGGCAACGATGTGCTCATTGATGCCCTCGTCCACGATGGGCTCTGGTGCGCCTTTGAGAACCACCATATGGGCAACGCAGCCGAGTGGATCGCCCGGGAGTTCGGCCTGACCCGGGAGGAATTGGACGAGTACGCCTACAACAGCCATCGGAAGGCCATCGCGGCCATTGACCGTGGGGCTTTCAAAGAGGAAATCGTTCCCGTCGAAGTGCCCCGGCGCAAGGGGCCGCCCATCCTCTTCGACACCGATGAAGCGCCCCGGCGGGATACGAGCCCGGAGAAGCTGGCGAAGCTGAAGCCGGCCTTTGAGGAGGGTGGGATGGTCACGGCGGGCAACTCGCCGGGCATTACCGATGGCGCGGCCGCCGTCGTGGTGATGAGCCAGGCCCGGGCTGAGGCGCTGGGGCTCCGGCCCCTGGCCCGCATCGTCAACTACGCCCAGGCTGCCGTCGAGCCCCTGCGCATCTTCACCGCGCCCATCTACGCCGTGCGCAACCTTCTGAAGAAGGACGGCAAGACGCTGGCCGACTACGACCTCATCGAGATCAACGAGGCCTTTGCCGCGCAGACGCTGGCCGATGGACGGGCGCTGGAGGAGGATGGCTGGGACTGGTCGAAGGTGAACGTGAACGGCGGGGCCATCGCCTTGGGCCATCCCATCGGGGCGAGCGGGGCGCGGGTGCTGGTGACGCTTCTCTACGCGCTGAAACAGCGAGGGCTGAAGCATGGCCTGGCGACCCTCTGCCTGGGCGGTGGAGAGGCGGTGGCGATGAGCGTGGAGATGATGGTGTAGTGGGGTATCGGCTGATCC
>WFUY01000005.1 GCA_015484715.1 Thermoflexales bacterium
GCTCACCCTTGCTGCGCTTGGTGCAACCGCCGGCGGGTGTAGGGGATCAGCCCGCCGGCCTCGATGATCCCCCGCACCGCTTCGGGCAGGGGGGGGAAGGTGAAGACGCCCTTGGGCGTGCGGATCTCCCCCGCCTCCAGGTCAATCTCCACCTCGTCACCGCTCTCCAGGGCGTCCACCGCCTCGGGGCTGATGAGAGCGGGCAGGGCGTTGTTGATGCAGTTGCGGTAGTAGATGCGGGCGAAGGATTTGGCGATGATGGCTCCCACGCCGGCCGCCTTGAGGGCGGTCACCGCCTGCTCCCGGCTGCTCCCCGATCCCCAGTTGCGACCGGCGACGATGACGTCCCCCGGCTGCACCTGGGCCGCGAAGTCCGGGTCTAGGTCCTCCAGGGCGTGCTTGGCCATCTCCTGGGGATCGCGGATGGTGTAGGTGTACTTGCCGGGGAAGATCACATCGGTGTTCACGTTGTCGCCGTACTTCCAGACACGGCCACGAATGCGCTTCATCTTACCCTCCTGCACAAACGTGCGCCGTCGTGAACGGACGGCGCTGGGCGTAGCGACCGATTGCTCCCCCTCCCCCGGCACCGGCTCTTCGGCCGGCACACCTCAGGGATTATAACACGTCCTTTCCAACACGCAACATGCCTCAGACCAGCCGCAGCAGGGGGCTCACCGAGCGGCCGGCGTAGATGCGATGGATCGCCTCGGCCAGCAGAGGGGCGACGGAGACGATGTGGAGCTTGGGGTGGCGGCGCTCCGGCGGCACGTAGATGGTGTCCGTCACCACCAGTTCGCCGATCTCCTCCCGGTTCAGCCGGGCCAAGGCCGTGGGCAGCAGGACGGGGTGGGTGATGGAGAGGTAGATGGGGGGCTCGGCCCCTGCCTCAATGAGGGCCGGAAGCTGGTCCAGCACGCTCCCGCTGGCGATGATGTCGTCAATGACGATGGGCACCTTGCCCGCGATCTCCCCCACCACGTGGGTCGCCTTCGTCTCGGCGAAACCGGTCCGCCGCTTGTGCATCACCACCAGGGGGAGCCCCAGGTACTCGGCGTACTTGCCGGCCAGTCGGGCCCGCCCCACGTCGGGCGCGACGACGGCGGCGTTGGCGAAGCGGGGGTCTCCCTTGAAGTAGTCGGCCAGCACCGGCATCGCCGTCAGCGGGTCCACCGGGATGTTGAAGAAGCCCTGGATGGCCAGGGAGTGGATGTCCACGAAGATCACCCGGTCCACCCCCATCTCCTCCAGCATCCGCACGACCACCTTGGCGCTGATCGCCTCCCGCCCCCGCGCCATCCGCTCCTGGCGGGCGTAGGGGAAGTAGGGGATGACGGCGGTCACGCTGTGGACGGAGGCCCGCCGGAAGGCGTCAATGAGCAGCAACAGTTCCATCAAGTGATCATTGACGGGGGCCGAGCAGGGCTGGATGATGAAGATGTCCTTGTGGCGGACCAACTCCTCGATCTGCACGTGGATCTCGCTGTCGGGCAGGTGGGTGATGGTCACGTCGCCCAACTCCTGGCCCAGGTAGCGGGCGACCGCTTCGGCCAGCGGGCGGTTGGCGCTGCCGGCGAAGATGCGCATCTCGTGTTCCGTCATCGTTGGCTCCTACACTCCCAGAGGGCGATGGCCCGGCGCAGGACCCGGCGTTCGCTCTCGAAGCTCAGCATCTCCGGGGCCGTCTCCAAAGGAGCCCAGAAGGGGACGAACTGAGGCTCCGGTCTCCTCTGCCGGGCTCCCTCGGCAGGCCGCATCAGGAAATAGTGCTCGTCGCGGGTCACCATCCGGTCCCGGTGAGGGTCCACGAACTCCACCCGCTGCACCTCCAGAGCGGCCAGCACCTCCAGGGGGCCATAGCCCGTCTCCTCCATCACCTCCCGCAGCGCGGTCTCCTCGGGAGATTCCCCATCCTCGATGTGGCCCTTGGGCAACCGCACCTCACCGCTCCGAGGCCGCCTCAGCAGCAGCACCCGGCCCTGGTGGATCACCACGCCGCCGGCTGCCCGATAGTAATGCCGCTTCACCGTCCCCCTCCTCCGCACCTTGCAACCCGCAATTCGCAACTCGCAATCTAGCTACCTGACCGTTGTCACCCTCCCGCAGGCCACGCGGTGCCTGGCATAGCAATGGCTTATCGGAGGCCACCTATAACGCACTTCAAGCCGTGGAGGGAACCTGCGGGAGGGCAACCTGCAATTCGCACGCAATTTGCAACTTGCTCCCTCACAACGCCCGGGCCACCACGTCCGCCAACTCCTCCAGGCTGAAAGGCTTCTGCACCCAATCTACGACCCCTTGAGCCCGCAGCCCTTCCATCTCCTCCCCCAGGGGATGCCCTGTCAGCACCACGATCTTCACCGAGACATCTCGCTGTCGCAGAGCCTGGAAGAGGGTCCTCCCGCCCATCTCCGGCATCACCAGGTCGCTCAGCACCAAGGCGATCTCACCGCTATGCCGGTCGAAGACCTCCAGGGCCTCCTGGCCGTTGGCCGCCTCCAGAACCCGGTAATTCAGCATCTCCAGGATCTCGACCATCGCCCGTCGGGTCGTGTCATCGTCCTCCACCACCAGGATCATCTCCCCCCTGCCCTGCTCGGGGTCCAATCCCGCCGAGGGCCCTTGACCGGGCCGGGATGTGGGCAGCGCGGGCAGGTAGAGGGCAAAGGTCGTGCCCTGACCCATCCGGCTCTCCACGTGGATGTAGCCGCCGTGCTGCTTCACAATGCCGTAAACCTGGGCCAACCCCAGCCCGGTACCCTGACCGAGGGGCTTGGTGGTGAAGAAGGGTTCGAAGATCCGGGGGAGCACGTCCGAGGGAATGCCAACTCCCGTATCCGTCACCGTCACCCGCACCCATTCGCCCGGGGGCATCTCCGGCAGCGGCGGGGGCTGCCCCGTCTCGACCTGGACCCGCTCCAGCCCGATGCGCAGGACGCCCCCCTCGGGCATCGCATCCCGGGCGTTGAAGGCCAGGTTCATAAAGACCTGCTGGAGCCGCGTTGTGTCGGCGTTGACGGTGTAGTCATCGGAGCCATAAGTCAGCTCGACTTGGATCATCTCCGGCAGAGCTCCTTGCAGCAGCTTGACCAGGTCTTGCAGGAAAGGCACGAGGGCAAGGGGCCGGGGTTCCATCACCGAGCGACGGCTGAAGTCCAGAATCTGCTGGATCAGGTCAGCAGCCCGTTCGGCCTGCTGGGCCACAGTGGTCAGATGCTCGCGGGCTTTTGGGGGGAGCTGAGGGGATTGGAGGGCCATCTGGGTGTAGAGGGTCATCACGGCCAGGATGTTGTTGAAGTCGTGGGCGATGCCGGCCGCCAGTTGCCCCACCGCTGCCAGCCGATCCTGGGTCTGAAGGCGCTGCTGGACCTCTCGCTCCCGGGTGACGTCCCGGAGCACCAGCACCCAGCCCGCCGCCTCGCTGTCGGCTTCGATGGGCTGCACCACGACTTCGAAGATCCGGCCATCCTGGGCCACCTCGTGGCAGTTCATCCCCATCGGCGGAGGGGCCAGGAGCTCCTCGAAAGGACGCCCGCCCAGGTGGGTGAGGGGAGCGCCCACCTGAACGTCCGCCAGCAGCGCCAAGTAGTCCTGGGCCGTCGGGTTGGCCAAGAGCAAGCGCTGTTCCGCATCCAGCAAGATCATTCCCTCGGGCACGGTGTCCATAATCTGCTGGACCTGGCGGGCCTGCTCCCGGGTTCGGGCCAGCAGCCGCAGCCGTTCGGCAGCACTCCCCAGTTGCTGCCCTACCGCTTCCACCAGGGCGATCTCCTCAGGCGTCCAGCCCCTGGGCTCTGGGGCCACGACGCTCAGCCCACCAATGCACCGTCCTTCGACCGCGATGGGAGCAACGAGGGAGGCGCGGAGGCCAAACTGGATCATCAGCGGGACGGCAGCCGCCAAGGGATCGTCCTCCGGCACTTCCAGCCAATCCTCCACCGCGATGGGGGTGATGAGCTCCAGGCCCGTCGCGCGGGCGATCTGGGCGCTGAGAGGGCCAATGGCGGGGGGAAGGCCGCGCACGCTGTGCTGATCGTCCACCCAGATGGCCCCCATCTCCAGACCCAGGGCTTGCAAAAGGTGGTCCAACGCCGCGTTCAGCAGACCTGACAGATCGGAAGCGGCAACAGCAGCGGCGATGACGGCGTTGAGGCTCCGATAGCGGGCCTCCCCCGCCCGCACCGCCTGGTGCGCCCAGGCCCGTTCCAGGGCCATCGCTGCGTGGTTGGCGATGAGGGAGAGCAGCCGCACCTCATCGGCGCTGAAATGGCGGGGCCGCACGGTGTAGACGCTAAGCGTCCCGATGGTCCCCCCCTTGCCCCGCAGGGGAACTGTGATGCTGCTGACCACGCCCCGGTCCAATAGTTCCACCGGGCAGGGGAAGGGACCGTCCTTCCGCACATCGAGTTCCTGGATCGGTTCCTGATGCCGGAAGGCGTGGCCTTCCCGCGAATGGACAACCTCAACACGGTAGCGGTCGTACAGGCTCGGTTCCCAGCCGGCTCCCCCCACCAACACCAGCCATCGGCCCGTGGGATCGGGCATCATCAGGGCGATGTAATCGGCCTCCAGGACGGTCTGCACCGTCTGGGCGGTGGCTTCCATCACCGCGTGCGGCTCGGTCAGGCCGACCAACGTCTGGGAGAGACGTAGCAGGGTCTCCTGCTCTTCCAGACGCTGAGCTTTGATCTGTTCGTGCAGGCGGGCTCGCTCCAGGGCGACCCCCAGGGTTTCGGCAGCGGCGTTCAGCAAGTTGAGATCGTCGGGATCGAAATGGCGTCCCTGGGGCAGCCCCAAGTTGAGCAACCCCGCGAGATCTCCTCCGCTGTATACGGGCACGGTAGCGTGGTAGTAGAGGCCCAGCGTGGCCTCCGGTGGCTTGCCCTCCAGCCGCTCGCAAGAGAGCACGTTGACCGCCTCGGTCAGTTCCCCTCGCAGGGCCATCGTCTGACACAGGCAGGTCCCCTCAAAGGCGTCCTCGGTCTGGAGCGCCGGCGGTAGGTGACGGGCTGCCGTGAGGGCGAAGGGGCGTGAGGGGTCGTCGGTGCGCACGAGGAACCAGCAGGCGGTCAGGCCCAACTGCGCGATCAGGGCCTCTATCGCCTCCCCCACGACCTCGCTGGTCGAAGCGGTGCGATTGAGCCGCTCGGCCAGCATGGCCAGGGTCCCGATCTTCCGCAGGTGGCGGTCCGCCTCACGACGCAGGCGAGTATTTTCCACGCTATTGCCCAACTGGTCACCGGCAGCAGCCAGGAAGGCCAGGTCCTCCTGGGAGAAGGCACGGTGCTGGCGGCTGCCAACGCCTAGCACACCTCGCACCTCTCCTCGGAAGCGGAGGGGGACGGCAGCGAGGAAGTGGCAGCCAGCGGCGTGCAGCGGGGGAAGGGAAAGTTCCTCGGGCCGGGCCACCGCACCCTCCAGGACGATAGGCTCACCCGTTCGGTAGATCTGACCGATGAGCCCCTCGTCGGCCGGAAGATGGGCCATCGCAGTGGCCGAAGCGGTGAACAGGCCCCGCTGGGCAGCCAGGCGAAGCAGGCGGGGGGCATCCTCCACGGGCAGGTAGATGGCCCCTGCTTCCACTTCTAGGACCGAC
>WFUY01000006.1 GCA_015484715.1 Thermoflexales bacterium
AGCGGCGGACTGAGGACTGAGGACCGAGGACCACTCGACCAATTTGACCACGTGACCACTTGACCACCTGACCAAGCGGCCTAGCGGCGGACCGAGGATGAGGACCAAGGACTACCCGACCAATTTGGCGGCGGACTGAGGACTACGGGCTGCGGACCGACTTGGCCCGGATCGCCTCCTCCAACTGCCGGCGCACACTCTCCAGAGGGATGCGCTCTAGAACGGGCGTGAAGAAGCCCTCGACGATGATCTGCTTGGCCTCCATCTCGCGCAACCCCCGGCTCATCAGGTAGAAGAGCTGCTCCGGGTCTATGGGCCCCGCCGTTGAGCCGTGGGTGCAGCGCACGTCGTCGGCCTCGATCTCCAGGCCGGGGATGGAATCGGCCCGCGCTCCCCGGTTCAGGACCAGGTTGCGGTTGGCCTGGTAGCCGTCCGTCTTCTGGGCGCCGGGGAAGACCTTGATCATCCCCTGCCAGACGGTCCGGGCTTGGTCCCTGAGGGCCCCCTTGTAGAGCAGGTCCGACGTGGTGTTGGGGGCCAAGTGGTTCTGCTGGGTGTCGAAGTCCAGGTGCTGCCGGTCGTCGGCGAAGTAGACGCCGGACATCAGCGCCGTGGCTCCGGGGCCGGCGAGGGTGGCGTCAAGGAAGCTCTTGGTCAGCTTGCTCCCCATCCCCCCCAGCACCCAGTGCAGCGTCGCATCCCGGCCCACCAGCGCCCGCTCGTGGGTGAACTGGTAGACGTGGCGGCCCCAGTCCTGGAGGTTCACGTAGTCCAGTTGAGCCCCATCGTGGAGGATCAGTTCCACGACGCCGTTGTGCATCGTCATCCCCTCCTCGGTCTGGGAGCCGTATTCGTCCACAAAGGTGACACGCCCGCCCGGTTCCACGACGACCAGCGTGTGGGTGAAGGTGCTCTGCCCGGACGTGGCCCAGGTCACGGCCCGCAGCGGCAGGGGAACCTCCACGTTGCGGGGCACGTAGAGGAAGGTGCCCCCTCGCCACAGGGCCCCGTGGAGGGCGGCGAAGTAGCCATCGGCGGGCACGACGGCCTGGGTCATAAAGGTGCGCCGGAGCAGGTCCGGGTGTTCCCGCACCGCCTGCCCCATCGGGGCGAAGATGACGCCTTGGGCCGCCAGTTCGTCGGCCAGGGCCTGGTGGACGGTGACCGCGTTGACGTGGAGCAGGGTTCCCCCCACGTCCGGGTCCTCCATCAGCGCCGCCCAGTCGGACGGCAGGTCGTCCAGGGAACCGCCGGCCTCCGTGGGCGCGATGGCCGCCAGGTCCAGGTGCCGGATGTCGGTCCGCCGCCAGGGCTCGTCCTGGAGGGTGGGCCGGGGCGTCTCCTGGAAGACGCGCCAGGATTCCAGCCGCAGTTCCCGCATCCAGTCGGGCTCTCCCCATCGGCGGGAGAGGGCGGCGATGGCCTCGTCGGTGTAGGTGGCCACGGTGAGCGTGGTTGTGGTGCTCTGCTTCTCCTGTGTCATCGTCCTTCGACTCCCACCTTTCCTAACCAATGGACCCTTCCATCTGAAGCCGGATGAGCCGGTTCATCTCTACGGCGTACTCCATCGGCAGCTCCTTGACCATCGGCTCGATGAAGCCGCTGACGACCATCGTGATCGCTTCTTCTTCCGTCAGCCCCCGGCTCATCAGGTAGAAGAGCTGGTCCTCGCCGATCTTGCTCACCGTCGCCTCGTGCCCGATGGTGACCTCTTCTTCGTCAATCTCGATGTAGGGGTAGGTGTCGGAGCGGGAGTGCTCGTCCAGCAGCAGCGCGTCGCAGACGACGTGGGAGCTGGCGTGGTGGGCGCCCTTGTGCACTTTGAGCAACCCCCGGTAGCTGGCCCGTCCGCCGTCCATGCTGATGGACTTGGAGGTGACCTTGGAGCTGGTGTAGGGGGCGGCGTGGACGATCTTGGCGCCGGCGTCCTGGTGCTGCCCCCGGCCGGCGAAGGCGATGGAAAGGACCTCGCCGTGGGCGCCCTTGCCCAGGAGGTAGACAGCCGGATATTTCATGGTGATCTTACTACCCAAATTACCGTCAATCCACTCCATCGTGGCGTCTTCGTAGGCCACGGCCCGTTTGGTCACCAGGTTGTAGACGTTGTGGGACCAGTTCTGGATGGTGGTGTAGCGGACCCGGGCCCCCTTCTTGACGATGATCTCCACCACGGCGGCGTGGAGGGAGTCGGTGGAGTAGATGGGCGCCGTACAGCCCTCGACGTAGTGGACGTAGCTTCCCTCGTCGGCGATGATCAGGGTCCGCTCGAACTGCCCCATATTCTGGGCGTTGATGCGGAAGTAAGCCTGCAAAGGGAGCTCGACGTGGACGCCCGGCGGGACGTAGATGAAGCTCCCGCCCGACCAGACGGCCGAGTTGAGGGCGGCGAACTTGTTGTCGGTGGGGGGAACGATGGTGCCGAAGTACTCTCGGAAGAACTCCGGGTGCTCCTTCAGCGCCGTATCCGTATCCAGGAAGATGACCCCTTGCTCCTCCAGGTGCTTCTGGATGCTGTGATAGACGACTTCGGAGTTGTGGACGATAAGCCCCTCGGCCACAAAGTTGTGGGGGCCATCAACTTCGATGTCGTAAACGGGCTCAACGCCGGCTGGCTCGATATGCTCTATCTTCACAAAGCCTATGAACTCGTTGGTGTGGTTGCGGAAGGACGTTCCTCTGGCACTAGAGTGGTTGTGGAAGAACTGTCGTTTCCCCATACGGCTTACTCGGTCTGGGGATCGGCAGCCGACACGTTCAAAATCCCCGGCTATCTGGAGCCGGTAGCCGACAATGGTTCGACCTTCCTCGAACGGGTGCTTGGATTCGAAACGGTGAATCCTGGACGTGGGCAAGCCGCACAGGGATGCCAAGGCCTGAAAGTCGCGCAGGAGAGATTCGCTGGCGCTGGTAAGCACAATGTCGTGGTTCTTAGCATGGTCGCGCACGTAGCCATCGGCATCTATGTAGCCACCCAGGAAAGCTAGACGCTCCTCTTCGGGCAGTGTATACACCCATTCAGGTACCCGTTTGGTGTGGGCGGTGCCGCCGAGACCGTTTGCCTCCAGGTAGCGCGCCAGGATGGTGGAGTAAATGGTCAGCCGATAGGTATCCCCATTGACTGCTGGTAAGTCGAACAACTCGTGGGTGACACGGCCAAACTCCGCACGCAGTTGTTTTTGACTGGCTGGGATGGCCACCTCAACGCGAGCTTTGTCTGCCCCCTTCGTATAATGGATGAAGCCATCTCCGATGTAGACTCCCAGCCACCACATCAGGTCAACCGATGTGCGTTCGGGTAGCGTAACGGGATTGTACCGGTCGCTGATGTCCAAGACGTACTCGGTTGACTGGTTCCGCCCTACAACTTGCGTCTTGATCTCAGGTTGGGTAAGGGGATAGGACTGCCCTACATCCGGCAGTGCTTTGGCAACGGCCACCAGGTCGCCTGGTTTGAGCTCGTACAAGTACTTCCATTGGCGGCGGTATCGGCCTCGCTGTCTGCCGGGTTTGCGCTCGTAGGACAAGACCAAGAAGGGATGGTTTGCCGTCGCGCGGATTGTCCGGGTGCCCACACGCACCTCAAACACCTCCCGCTCTCCCTTATATGCTCGGGCCTTGACGCGGGCGGGGACGATTCGATTCTCTTGCTCGTCGAACGAGAAGACCACGTCACCTGGCTCAACCTGCCGGATTGGCACCAATCCCCGAGCTGTGTACACACGGGTATCCCCACTCAAGCACTCGTATTGGGCCCCTACGCCGGCCAGGAACTTGCGCTCCGCCTCGGGGATGCCCAGCCGGTCAAAGGTGGTCTTGATCTCCTCGGGGACGTCGTCCCAACTCCGCTGCTGTTCCTCGATCGGCTTGATGTAGTAGTAGATGTCGTCAAAGTCTATCGCCGAGAGGTCGGCTCCCCAGGTCGGCATCGGCTTGCGCCGGAAGATCTCCAGCGCCTTCAGCCGGAACTCCAGCATCCACCCCGGCTCCCCCTTGAGCCAGGAGATCTCCCGCACGATCTCCTCGTCCAGCCCCTTGCGGGCCTTGAAGACGTAGTCCTCTGGAACGCGAAAGCCGTACTTCTCGGCATAATCGGATTTCAACGTCGCCAGCGTGGCTTCTTCGGACATCGGTTCCTCCCTCGCCTTAAGCCGCTTTAAGCGGCATGCTTCTCGCGAACCCAGTCGTACCCCTTCTCCTCCAGGGTCAAAGCCAGCTCTGGGCCGCCCGATTCGACGATCCGACCGTTGAGCATCACGTGGACGAAGTGGGGCTTGATGTAGTTGAGGATCCGCTGGTAGTGGGTGATGATCAGCACCCCCAGGTCGGGGCCGGTCAGGGCATTCACCCCGTTGGCGACGATGCGAAGCGCGTCAATGTCCAACCCTGAGTCCGTCTCGTCCAGGATGGCGATCTCGGGCTGGAGGACGGCCATCTGAAGGATCTCGGCCCGCTTCTTCTCACCGCCGGAGAAGCCCTCGTTCAGGTAGCGCCGCGCAAAGCTGGGGTCCATCTCCAACAGGGCCAACTTCTCCTTGAGCAGTTTGCGGAACTCAGGGATCGAGATCGTCTTCTTGTGGTCATTCCCATCCCTATTGCCCGATCCATCCCCCTGCAGGCGGGCGTTGAGCGCCATCCGCAGGAAGTTCGCCAACGTGACGCCGGGGATGGCGACCGGGTACTGGAAGGCCAGGAAGAGCCCCATCCGGGCCCGTTCGTCGGGTTCCAACTCCAGGATGTTCTGGCCTTTGAACCAGACCTCCCCCTCGGTGACCTCGTAAGCGGGATGGCCCATCAGCGTGTAGGCCAGGGTGCTCTTTCCGGAGCCGTTGGGCCCCATCAGCGCGTGGATCTCACCTTGCCGGACGGTCAGGCTAACCCCCTTCAGGATCTCCTGATCCTCGACCTTGACGTGCAGATCGCGGATGACCAATTCAGACATAAAGTTTGCCTCCCCCTTGAAGTGCGGCTGAAAGTCTTGTTCCTAAGGTGGGGCTGATTATACCACATTCGGGGGAGAACGTCAATATTTATCATAGTTATGATAAATATTCTGGACAAGCCTCCGCTTCTGTGATATAATCTCCACGCGCGGTTTTCCAAACAGACTCTAGGAGTCCGCCAGTCGCTCAGCCTCGGGCTTGAGCCTTGCGGAGTAGGCCGGTCGTGAGTCTTTGAGCGAAAGGAGAGGGGATGTATGCTTGCAGAAGAGCACCAGGAAAAGCGTGAGGCATTGTTCACTGCATTGCGGGATGTGTATGATCCTGAACTGGGGCTGAACGTCGTCGAATTAGGATTGATCCGCAATGTCGAGTTTGACGATGAGGCCGGAGAAGTCACCATTACGATGATCCTGACTACCCCCTTCTGTCCCTATGCCCCCGCGCTCATCGAGCGTGTTCAGATGCGGGCCCAGGAGACGCTGGAGATGCCCACCAAGGTCGAGCTGGGGATGGAGATGTGGGACCCCAGTATGATGGAAGAAGAAGCCGCAGCCAGGTTGGGCATTTGGTAGCTTCCCCCTCGTGACCGAAAGGGGCCGGGAGCCTTCTCCCGGCCCCTTTGCTTTTGTTGGGACCCCGAGATCCCTGATCGCGGCGGCCTTCAGAGAGGCGCTCAGCATTGAGGGGGGTATTCGATGATGACGTCCTGCTTCACCACCTCGTTGCCCGAAACGGTGAAGAAGGACTCCGGCCCGAAGCGCCGGTTCACCTGGCCCGTGAATTCGTAGCGGGGTCCTGAGAGTTCCAGCTCCGGCTTGATGTCGCCGTGGTAATAGCGGTACTCCCCAGTCCCTCCGAAGGCCTGCCAGACCAGGGTGCCTCCCCAGGTCCCCGTGTTGGGATCTACCCAGCAGCTTCCCGGCAGCAGGGTGGGAACGGTCATGTTCAGGGGGCCTAGCGGGGTGGGCGACGCGGTCGGCGTG
>WFUY01000007.1 GCA_015484715.1 Thermoflexales bacterium
GCCGCTTGCGCTCCACCCGGTCGGCCAGCCAGCCGGCGGGGATGAAGGAGATCGCCGCCGCCATCCCGGCCACCGAGAGCGCCGTCCCGATCTGTACCGGGTTGGCCCCCAGCGCTTCGATGTAGAGGGACTGGATGTAGTAGAAGAGCCCCTCACCGCTGCCCCACAGGAAGAGGGCGAAGGCGACCCGGCGGTTGTCGCGGCTCATGGCTCTTCCACTGGCGGTTGGAGTGGCTGTTGGGGCTGCGGCTGTTGCTTCTGAGCCCTCGCCATCGTCCTCATCTCTCGATCCCACGCATCCTGAGCCCGCTTCCAGCGGCCCAGCAGGACCAATCCCACCGAGTAGATGGCCCCGGAGAGGGGGATGCCGAAGACGAAGCCCCAAAAGCCCATCACCCGGGCGCTGAGCAAGAGCGAGGCCAGAATGAGCAGGGGGGGCATGCCCAGCATCTCGCTCATCACCTTGGGCAGGATCACCCGTAGGAGCACCTGCTGGTAGGCGAAGAGGGTGAGGAAGACGGGCAGGGCCGTGCCGGGCCTCTGCAGCCAGGCCATCAGCGCCGGGAGCAGGTTGGCCAGGGGAGCGCCCAGCTCGGGGATGAACATCAGGAAGCCGGAGAGCACCCCGCCGATGATGGTGAAATCAAGGCCGGCGATGCGCATCACCAGCCCGGCCACCACGCCGTAGAGCAGGGCCATCAGCACCTGACCCCGGAGGAACCCCCCGAAGGTCCGGTCCAGGGTCAGGGCGAGGAAGCGTACCTCGCTCTGGTAGCGGATGGGCACCAGGTCGTAGAACTGACGGGAGAGGCGGTGGCCGTCCAACATAATGTAGAGGCTGAGGACGAGCACCAGGAGCGTGTTGGCCACACCCGTCACGATCCCCTGGACAAAGGTGATGACATTCTGGAGCAGATCGGGGATGGTGATGGTAGCCCGACGGACCACCTCGTCGAGGGGGATCAGCTTTGCCAACATCGCCCGATCCACGTTGAAACGGGCGACCAGCCCATCTTCAATGCTCAGCCACCAGTCAGGGATCCGTCGGGCGTAGTCGGGAGCTAGGTTGGCCAGTTCGATCAACTGGGCGATGATGGCCGGCACCAAGATCACCGCCAGCAGGCTGAGGGTGAGGAGCAGGAGCAGGTAGAGCAGGACGGCCGCCAAGTTGTAGGGAATGCGCAACGCTGCCAACAGGTTGGCCCGGCGTTCTCCCCACCGTTGCCGGACGAAGTGGATCACCGGCGAAGGGACCAAGCCCTTGTCCATCCATTGGGCGATGGGGCCCAGGATGAAGGCCAGCAACCAGGCCATAGCGAAGATGAGCACCAGGTCGGAGATGTTGCTGATGATCCTCCACAGCTTCTCACCGATGAAGATCAGCGCCGAGAGGATGCCCAGCAGGATCAGGGTACGGGTGGCGTGCTCGCGTTGCACCTTTCTCCTCCTAACAGCGAGAGCCTATCGGGATGGGGAGTCATAGCGGATTGTACAACAGGACGGGCGAACGGGCAACGGATGGGTCGGCGGTCTGCATGGACAGGGTGGGCAGGATATGCTATACTCATTCCATTTGAAAGAGGTATCTATTCAGCCTATCCTCCCGCAGGTCACCGGTCGAGGGTGCTTTCAGCTCCGATAGGCTATTGGAAGCACGGTTTCGCGTCGGAAACGCACCTAACCTGCGGGAGGGTGAACAGTTACTGAAAGAGATCGTGGGAGGTGCGGAGGCGTGCGATGGGACCGACGCTGCTGTTGACCGGGCGCCCTGGCATCGGTAAGACCACCATCATCAAGGCCGTGGTCCAGGCCCTGGGGGACCGGGCCGGCGGCTTCTACACCGAGGAGATCCGGGGGCCCGGTGGGCGCAAGGGGTTCCGCCTCATCACCCTTGACGGGGAGGAGACCATCCTGGCCCACGTCCGGCTCAAGGGAGGTGGCCGGCCCCGCGTTGGGCGGTACGGGGTGGATGTGGCCGCCTTGGACCGGGTGGGGGTGGCCGCCATTGAACGGGCCCTGGCCGATCGGGAGGTGATCATCGTGGATGAGATCGGCAAGATGGAGCTCTTCTCCGGCAACTTCAAGGAGGCGGTAATGCGGGCCGTCCTCTCACCTCGTCCTCTGGTGGCGACAATCATGGCCAAGAAAAACGCCTGGGCCGACGCCCTCAAGATGATGCCCGGCATCACCCTCTGGGAGGTGACTCGGGAGAACCGGGACGCCCTGCCCGATCAGGTCCTGAGCTGGTTGCGGGAACGGTTGGGCTAGGTGGTCGGCGGTCGTCCCTCGGCGGTCGGCGGTTGGCCGTCAGCGGTCGGGTAGCACCTCAGTGCCTTGGTGCCTTGGTGCCTCGGTGCCTCGGTGCCTCGATGCCTTTATCCCCTACCCAAAGCCCCCATTTTGCACCCTCTAACCTTAAAATTGCCCAGGCTGGCTCCTAGACAAGCGGGAGGGGACTAGCGCAGTGGGGAGAAATGGGTTATAATGAGGTTGTTTGTGGGGGATTGTGGGGCAAAGTGGCGCGGAGTGGGCCAAAAATTGAGGCTAGGTGGGGCGCTTTAGAACAAATGTTCTTGGGAGAGTTTGTCCACACCATTGATCGCAAAGGTCGCCTGACGCTGCCGGCCAAGTTCCGTCCCGGACTGGCCTCCGGCGTCGTCGTGACCCGGGGGATGGACCGCTGTCTGGTCATCTACCCGATGGCTGAGTGGGAGCGTCTCTCCCAGCGCATCAGTGCGCTCCCCATCACCGACAAGCGGGCCCGCGATTTCCGTCGCCTCGTCTTCTCCGGAGCAGCCGATGTGATGCCTGACCGGCAGGGCCGCATCCTGATCCCCGCCTACCTTCGGGAGTACGCCAACCTGGATGGTGAGGTGGTGGTGGCCGGCCTCAACACCTACATCGAGGTCTGGAATCCTCAGGCGTGGCAGGAAGTGCGGCAGAGCGTCGAAGACGTGACGACCAACCTCGAGCAATGGGCAAGCCTGGAGATTTGAACCGGGAAGCCCTGGTTGGAGGAGGGGAGAAGGAGCCGATCTCCCTCCACCGTCCGGTCCTTTACCAGGAAGTCTTGGAAGGGCTGAAGGTCCGCCCCGGCGGATGCTACGTGGACGCCACGGTGGGAAGTGGTGGTCACGCCCTGGGCATCCTGGAAGCTTCAGCGCCCGATGGGCGATTGCTGGGGTTGGACCTGGACCCGGAGGCGCTGCGACGGGCCGAAGTCCGGCTTGCACCCTTTGGAGAACGGGTGCGGCTGATTCACGGTTCCTTTGTGCACCTGGTTGCCTATGCCCAGGCTTATGGGTTTGCCCCGGCCGACGGGGTGCTCTTCGATCTGGGACTCTCTTCGGACCAACTGGCAGCCGCGTGGCGGGGCTTTTCCTTTCTCCGGGAGGGTCCCCTGGATATGCGCTTCGATCCCGGCGAGGGGCCTACGGCCGCGGAGCTGGTGAACGAACTCCCGGTGGAGGAACTGGCCCGACTGCTGGCCCATTACGGCGAGGAGAAGCAGGCCCATCGTATCGCCCAGGCCATCGTCGAGGCCCGTCCCATTACCACGACGACCCAGTTGGCTCAGGTCGTCGCCC
>WFUY01000008.1 GCA_015484715.1 Thermoflexales bacterium
GAGATGTGTATAAGAGACAGGCTCCCGCCGGATCTGACGATCCGGCGGGAGCGACCGTGTGGCGGGAGCGGCAGCCCTCCCCCTCGTAGGGGAGGGTGCTTAAAAAATCAAGGGGAGAGGGGCAGAGACAGGACATAACAGACCTATTGGGAGTTGACCAAGTGGGCTCGATTCGTCTGCCAGGCGCAGAAAGGCTAGCGCTGAGCGACCATCAGGCGGTTTCCCTCGAGTTCTGCTGCCCCTTCGCTCTGTCCTTCCCCCATTTCTTCCTCCTCTCCTTGCCCTTAGGCTGCGGCTCGACATGGGGCGGCAGCCGTTGGGTTTTCCTGCAACCGCTTCACCAGGCGCTTGATGTTGACCACCAGGCCCAGCAGCAGGTACTGGACCTTGACCCGCCAGCGACCGCGATAGCGAGCCCGGCGCCCACCATGGCGCTGCACGATCTCCGCGAGCTTGCGCTCCACTTTGGGATGTTCCCGCCGCACCTCCTGATAGCGTTCCGTCTGCGCCCGGGCGTACAAGCGGTCGTACTCGGCTTGATAGGTGTTCTTGATGACCGTGCGCCCATGCTTGGCCGGCAAACGGGCCATACATTGGTCGCGCAGCGGGCAATCACGACACTGGCTGCGCCGGAATTGGAAACGCCACCCCGTGCCGTGGGTGTTGGGGTAACGCCGTTCGGTTTGCTGCCCCGCCGGACAGGTCAACACCTCCCCCTGCTCATCCAAGGTGAAGTGCTCCGGGGAGAAGTACCCTTCAGGCCACGTCCTGACGGGCGGCGCATACACCGCTACCCCCAACCCCTCTGGGTCTTCCAAGGTGCGCAGCACCTCGCCGCGGGTCGAAAGAATGCCGTCCGTGGAGAGTTCCGCTACCTCGTTGCCGTGTACCGCTTCTTCGTGCTCCAGCAAGGCCACACTGTCGGCCGCCTCATCCCCGTTGCCCGGCAAGACCTCCAGCGCCGTGATGATCTCGCTCTCGGCATCCATCAGGATATCCAGTTGATAGCCGTCATAATACTGCCCGTGCTTCCCCCGCCGAGCGTCAGGGTCCACGGCACTGCACACCCGGTCTTTGCTTTGCGGGTCTTCCTGATCGGCCAGCACCTTGTGGGCCAAAGCCAGCGCTTGCTCCAACGCCTGCCGCCGGCGGTCGCCTTGCTCCGCAGCAGGGCCGAGGGTGGCCACCAATTCATCGGCCCAGACCACGATCTGGCGCAGATGAGCGACCCGCTGAGCCAGACGCGCCTCATCCTTCAGGTCGGCCGTGGCCGTGCGGATGGTGGTGGCCTCCGCCTCCTCCTCGGCGACCCGCTGCGGGGCGTAGGGGCGCAAGGCCGCCAGCAACCGCTGTCGCACCTGGGCCACCAGAACCAGGGCGGAGGGAATGGCCACATTGGCCACCACATGGGTGGCATCCTTCAGCCGCAGCCGGTCTTTGATCAGGCCCTGCTCCCGGGCCTGCCGCACCACCGCGTCGAAGAGGGCCTGATGTCGTTCCTCCCCCAGACGGGCACGAAACTGGGAGAGGAGCGAGGGCACCGGCAAGCGGCTGTCCAGAGAAAGATCCAGGAAGTAGCGGAAGGCCACGTTTACCTGCGCTTCGGCGATCACCTCCCGGTCGGAGAGGCCATAATGAAACTCCAGAAATTCCAGTTTGAGCAAGAGAATAGGGTCCTCCGCCGGACGCCCCCGATGGGGGCTGTAGACATCGCGCAGGAGTTCCCGAAAAGCCTCAAAGTCAATCAGGGCTTTGACCTGCCGCAGGTAATGATCGGGCGGTACCAGCTTCTCGAAGACCAGGCGGTCCGTGTCGGTCAGTTCGCGGTAATAGCTCTCTCTCAGCATGGTTGGCTCTCCGCTCATGAAGGAGTGCCCTTATTACACCCCAGATCCCCCTGCTTTTCTAAGCACCCTCCAGGGGGAGGGCGCAGGGAGGGGGTCCGAGTTGCCGCTGGAGGTCGAGCAGGCCCTGCACGAGGTGCTGGCCGAACTGGCGGCGGAAGGGGTGGAGATCCGC
>WFUY01000009.1 GCA_015484715.1 Thermoflexales bacterium
CCCACGTGGAGATCCCCCGCTTCTCGATGCCGACGAAGGTGTGCTCGCCCTCACCACAGGGCTCGTAGGCGGGTACCTCCTCGACGAGGAAATCCTCCTTCTCGACCCGCAGCCGCCCACCCACGCCGGGCAGCCCTTCGGTCAGGTAGGGGCCAAGTAGGGGTTGGGAACCCTCCGCGCGCGAAGTCCCTTCCGTGCCTTCGGATCCGCCCCACCCCACGTCCGCGTCCCTCCTCTGGAAGGTCACTCCACCCAAGGGGCCGAGATGCCCGTCAGCGCATCGTCGGGGGCCGGCTGCCGGGCCACGACCGCTTCAATGCGTTTGGCCTCTCCGCCTCCGATCAGAGCAGCGTCTGCCCGCAGTAGGGACAGCGGTCGGCGCCGACCTCGATGGGCGCACCGCAGTTGGGGCACTGGGCCACCTCTCGCTTCACCTCCACGCCCAGCTTGATCAGCTCGGCCTCGGTGCGGGCGATGTGGGATCGCAGTTCCCGCATCCGGGCTTCGTAAGCATCCGGGGGGATCTCGCCCCGTTCCTGCAGGCGACGCATCTCGCTCAGGCTCTCGATGAGCATCTTCCGCTTCGCCTGGAGGGCTTCGACGCTCATCTCCTCGGCGCTGTACTCCAGCTTCGGAGGCGGGGAGATGCCGCCGACGACCCAGGCCAGACCGGCGATGACCAGGCTGGCCAAGAAGCCCGCCACCAGCGGGTTGTACCACCAGGGTGGACGCTGGCTGGTAACGCGCCACAGCCCGACCGTATCGCCGGCCGCTATCAGAAGGTCCCCTTCGGCCAAGCGCTTCCCGGTGTCCAGCTTCAGCACCGTCCCCTCCAGCGGCATATCGGCCAGACGTTCGCCGGCCGCCGTGTAGATGTAGAGCCATCCGCCGTCGGTCCCTACGAAGACCTCATCACGCCCATCACCGTCTAGGTCGGCACCTGCCAGCCGCTTGACCTTGTCTCCGACCGAGACGCTGAGGAGGTTCGCGCCCCGGGCATCGTACCCGACCACGGCGCCCGACTTCCCCCCCACCACGATCTCACGGTCGGATGGGTTGCCGTTCAGTTCCACGTCGCGGATCTCCTGCACCCGCTGGCCCAGCCGAGTTTGCCAGATCGCCTCCCCGTTGGTGGCCGACCGGGCCTCAACCCGACCGTTCTCCCAGCCCAGGACGATCTCACCCCGCCCATCGCCGTTCAGGTCGTAGACGCGAAGACGGCGCAATCGCGCGGCCGTGTCTGAACTTTGCCAGAGGGGGGAGCCATTGGCGTCCAGGACCACCAGGTCACCCGCATAGGTGGCGGCTGCGACCGCCATCCGTCCATCTCCCAGGGGAAGATCATCCAACCCCCGGATGTAGGCATCGGCATCGGAGGACCCCGAGGCGAGGGTGAAACGCCAGCGGATGGACCCATCGCTGTTCAGACAGACCAGTTCCCCTTGTTGGTCACCGATGACGATCTCCCGACGACCATCCCCTTCCAGGTCCACCGATACCGCCCGGCTGGGCTCCGCCAAGCCGGGCAAGGCCCGGCTCCAGAGGCGGCTCCCATCGCCTCGGAAGGCATCCGCCTGCCAGGATGCCCCTTCACCCCGGCGGACGACGACGAACTCATCGGGCGGTGTACCGTCCAAATCCCCCAGGGTCGCCTTGGCGTCGGTGAAGGTGGCCGAGAAGCGCACCTCTCCCTGGCTGTCCAGGATGGCGACACCGGAGGGGCCGGCCAGGAAGATCTCGTCCGTCTTGTCGCCGATCAGGTTAATCCCTTTGAGGATTTCCGTTTGGGAGAAAGTCCGCCTCCAGACCTGAGTCAACTGCCAGACGGGTCGAGGCGGGTTGCTCAGGTAGAGCACCAGGCTGATCACCATCACAAAGAGGATCAGCAGGCCGGCCAGAACCAGCGTGGATGTCTTGCGGTCCATCCTTCTCCTCCTGGTGGCTGGGATGGGTTCAGGCTTTTCTCAGAAGAAGATGCCACTTCCCATTATAGCACAGGCAGACGCTTCGTCAAAACTCGCCGAAGCCACAGGATCCACCAACCTATCCGCTCCATTGTGTGCATTCGCAGAAATTCGTGGACGGCCTGCTACGGACCACCCTCTCGCTCACTTGTGGGTGATCAACCGGGTACCGCCCTTGACAAAATCGGCGCTTGGGCTTACAATTATAGGCGATCTCAGACCGCAGAAGCCGAAGTGGCGGAATAGGCAGACGCGCTGCGTTCAGGGCGCAGTGGGCATACCGCCCGTGTGGGTTCGACTCCCACCTTCGGCACCTCCCGACCGTTCGGTCGGGTTTTTTTCTTCCGATGACCGCCCGACCACTCGATTGAGCAGCCACCGGGACCACCGATGGAGCATCCGACGGAACGCCAGGAAAGCGCTACTTCCCAACCTCTGTTGCCTCGCCTCATCCTCCTACTGGTGGTGTTGGCCGCGCTGCCCCTGGCCGTGGACATCAGCCAGCGGTTGGCCGTGATCCGGCGGATGCGGGCTGAGGAGGCACGCCTGCAGGCCGAGGTCGAGGCCGCCGAGGCGACGCGGGAGGCGCTGGAAGCGCAACGAGAACTCGTCGAAAGCCCGGCCTTCGTGGAGTGGTGGGCCCGCGTGCAGGCCCGGATGACTCAAGAGGGGGAGGTGGCGG
>WFUY01000010.1 GCA_015484715.1 Thermoflexales bacterium
CTCATATCTCCCCAATCCACCCGCCCCACCTGCTCGAAAGGCAGGGTGATCCCCTCCAGCGTGAAGAGCAGGAAGAAGGCCCCCAGGAGGGTGGTCGAAACGCCGATGAAGATGAGGCCGGGGTCCCGGTCGGCACCGCTGGCGTACTGGAACAGGAAGGCCAGACCGGCCAACAGGATAAAGCCTGGCCAGAGTTCCCCCAGGCTGGGAAACCGCACGCCCTCGAGCAGCCCCAGGTTGTCCAGAAGGAAGTAGACCCCCAACAGGATCAGGATGAGCGCCGGAAGAAGAGACCTGCGTTGTTTCATTGCTCTCCTCTCAAGAAACCAAGTTCTCGGCGGATTTCCGATGCGGGGATCGCCCCCTCCCGCAGCAGGCGTGGCGGGTCCACGGTGCAGTCCACCACGGTGGAAGGAACTCCGCCGGGACAGGGGCCGCCGTCCAGGATGAGGGGAACTCGTCCGCCCAATTGGGCCAGGGCCTCCTGAGCGGTGCGGGGGCTGGGCTGTCCGGAGCGGTTGGCGCTGGTGGCGGCCAGCGGTGCGCCGGCCGCCCGGATGAGGGCCCGGATCCCCCCGTGGTCGGGCAGCCGGACGGCGACGGTCGGCCCAGGGCTGACCTCGGCGGGAACCTCCGGGCGCTTGGGCAGGACCAGGGTCAGCCCGCCGGGCCAGAAGCGGGCGATGAGTCGCCGGGCTGCCGGCGTCACCTTTGTCACTGCCTGTTCCAGGTCCTCAGGATCGGCGATCAGGAGGGGGATGGCCTTCTCTCCGGGCCGGTCCTTGACCCGGTAGAGGCGGGCGACGGCCTGAGGGTGGGTGATCAGCGCCCCAACGCCGTAGACGGTGTCGGTGGGGAAGATCACCAGGTCGCCGGACCGCAGCAGGGCGGCGGCCTGGGCGATGGCCTCTTCGCTCAGGGTGAGGATCCGGGTTTCCACTCGGACCTCCGAGGTCTAAATCTGCTCCAGGTAGGGGGCGATGGCCTCTAGGGTGGCAGGAATGGAGGTCGGGTTCCCTGCCTGCTGCATTGCCGTATCCGGGTCTTTCAGGCCGTGGCCGGTGAGCACGGCCACGACGACCTTTCCTTGCACCGAGAGCCGTCCGGCGGCCACCTCCTGGGCCAGGCCGGCCAGGCCCGTCGCCGAGGCCGGCTCGACGAAGACTCCCTCGGTCCGGGCCAGGAGCGACCAGGTCCGCAGGATCGCCTCGTCGGGGACGGCCACGACCTGCCCGCCCGACTCCTCCAGGGCGGCCGCGGCCTCCCGCCACCGGGCCGGATTGCCGATGCGGATGGCCGTGGCCACCGTCTCCGGGTGCGGGATGGGGTGACCACGCACCAACGGGGCCGCGCCTTCGGCCTGCACCCCCAGCAGGCGGGGCAGCCGGGCGATCTGCCCCATCGCGTGGTACTGAGTGAAACCCATCCAATAGGCGGTGATGTTGCCGGCGTTGCCCACGGGGAGCACCAGCCAGTCGGGGGTGTCCCCCAACTGGTCGCAGACCTCGAAGGCGGCGGTCTTCTGTCCCTCCAGCCGGTAGGGGTTGAGGGAGTTGACCAGGGCGACGGGGTAGCGCTCGACGGCCTCCCGGACCAGGCGGAGCCCATCGTCGAAGGAGCCCTCGATGGCCAGCACCTGGGCTCCGTAAGCCAGGGAGGCGGCCAGCTTACCCAGGGCGATCTTGCCGCCGGGCACCACGACGATGCCTCGCACGCCGGCACGGGCCGCGTAGGCGGCCGCCGAGGCCGCCGTGTTGCCCGTGCTGGCGCAGATCACCGCCCTGGCCCCTTCGGCCACGGCCTGGCTGACGGCCACCGTCATCCCTCGGTCCTTAAAGGAACCGGTTGGATTTAACCCCTCGTACTTGAGGTAGAGGGTGCAGGAGAGCCCTAGGGCTTCGGCCAGGCGGGGAGCCGGGATGAGAGGGGTGTTGCCCTCCAGCAGGGTGATGACCGGCGCGTCGGGGGTGAGCCGGATCAACGGGCGGTAACGGGCGATGACCCCTGGCCAGGGGCTCCTTTCCTCCATACTGGACCTCTTACCCGCTGGTGATGGGGATCTGAACGGTGAAGGTGCTGCCCTTGCCCTCTTCGCTCTCCACACGGATCTCCCCTTTGTGAAGCTGGACCACGTGCTGAGCCAGGGGGAGCCCCAGGCCGATACCCCCGAAGAGGCGGTCTCCGATCCGCTCCCGACGGGTGAAGGGCTCGAAGATCTTGTCCAGGAACTCGGCCGGGATGCCTACTCCGTGATCGGTGATCTGGACTTGGGCCATGTTGTCCGTCCGTCCTACGTGGACGATGATCTCGCCTCCTCCCTGGCCGAACTTCACCGCGTTGTCCATCAGAGCCATCAGAGCCCGACGCAGCCCCTCGGCGTCCCCCAGGATGGGCGGGAGCCCGGGCTCCACCGAGAAGCGGATCTCCAGGCCCGCCTCGTCGGCCTTGGGGCGGATGGCCTGGAGGGCCTCCATGGCGACCTCCGCGAGAGAGACGGGCTCGAAATCGGGGGTGATGAGGTCCAGCTCCTGGAGGAAGAGGATGTTGTTCACCAGGTGAACGACGGTCTCCACGTTTTTGAGCACCGTCTCTAGCGTCTGTTGGAGCTGCTCTCCCTGCACGAGGCCCTTGGAGGCAAGCTGAAGGTACCCTTTGGCGGTGGTCAGCGGCGTGCGCAGTTCGTGGGCCACCGTGGTGAGGAATTCGGAGCGGAGTCGCTGCTGTTCCTCTAGCTGGGCGTTCTTCAGGCGCAGCTCGGCGATGGCCCGCTGGTCGGCATCCCGTAGCCGGGCCGTGACCTTGCGCACGATGGCCAAGGCCAGGCCAGGGCTCTGTTGGAGCAGGGCCTCGAAGTCCTCCTTGCTGATCTCCAGGAAGGTGCTCTCTGCCACGGTGCGTACTGTGGCCGCCCGAGGCTGCTCTTCGATCAGGGCCATCTCCCCGAAGAACTCGCCGGGACCGTGGTGCTGGAGGAGCAAGTGTTCTTTGCCCTCCAGGTGTTTGGTCACCCTCACCTCTCCGTCGCAGATGATGTAAAAAGTGTCCTCCATCTCGCCTTCGTGGCAGAGGATGGTGTCGGGGGGGTAGGTCCGGCGACGGGAGACCCGGAGCAGGGCCTTCAGTTCCTCGTCCTCCAGCATAGGAAAGAGATCCTGCAGCATTGCCAGCAACTTCTCATTCTCATCCATCGTCGTCACTCCTTACCCGGTTCTACGGACCCCATAGCGTGCACACCGGTGAGCGTCAGCCCGGGGGGGCGGCTTCGATGCCTATTATACCATAACTCCCCCGAGAGCAAACCTGACAGGGGAGATTGACACAAAGGGGAGGGCGTTGTACAATGGAGCCGTCCCCAATCCCACCGCTCAGCTCAGGAAGGCGAGGTTCCCCTATGGCCACCAAGTACCGGGAAGAGCAGTTGGAACGGATGCTGCGGGAGGAGATCCACGAGCGCATCGAGGGCGTGCGGGGCTCTGTGGTCATCACTACCAACGGCCTGGTGGTGGCCAGCTACCCCTCGGTGCGGGGTCAGGACCCGCAGGCGGATCCGGCCAGCGGCCATTGGGTGGCCGCTCTGGCGGCCGAGATTATCTCCCAGAGCCGGAAGGCCTTTGGCCGGCTGGCTCAAGGGCGCGTCCGGCGCGTCCTGGTGGAAGGCGAGACCGGTAGCATGATCGTCGTGCCGGCCGGCGATCACGCTGCCCTGGCCGTGATGATCGCCCCCGAGGTCAAGCTGGGGCTGGCGATGTTCCAGATCGGTCAGGTGGCGGAGCGGGTTGGCACCTTCCTCGTCCGGGCCGGTCGGTAGGAGTCGCCTGGGGGGGCCGGAAAGGTATGGAGGGCTGGTCTCCATCGGTGAACAGTGGCCGGTGAACAGCGGCCTTGGGAAAGCCGGGGAGGTCGGCGGCTACCGCCTTTGGAGACGGGCCAGCCGGCGGGCAGCCTCCCGAAGGGTGCTCTCCCGCTTGGCGAAGGTGAAGCGCACCGTCTGAGCGCCGTCGGCCGGCCGGTGGTAGAAGCTGGAGCCGGGGACGACGGCCACACCGATCTCCCTCACCAGGTGGGTGGCGAAGGCCCAATCGTCGGCGAAGCCGAAGGGCGTGATCTCGGCCATCACGTAGTAGGCCCCCTGGGGTGGGGTGAAGGGGAACCCGGTCGCCTCCAGCGCCTCCAGCAGGATCGCCCGCCGACGGTGGTAGTCGGCCCTGAGCTGATCGTAGTAGGTCGGTGGGAGCCTCAGCGCGGTGATGCCGGCCACCTGGAAGGGGGTGGGGGCGCAGATGGTCAGGTAGTCGTGGGCCTTGCGGATGAGGGCGGTGAGGGATGGAGCCGCCACCGTCCAGCCCACCCGCCAGCCGGTCACCGCGTAGCTTTTCCCCAGTCCGCTCACCGTCACCGTGCGTTCGGCCATGCCCGGCAGCGTGGCCAGGCTGATGTGACGGTGTTCCCCGTAGGTGATGTACTCGTAGATCTCGTCCACCACGGCGATCACGTTCCGCCGGACGCAGAAGTCGGCGATGGCGGCCAGCTCCTCTCGGCGGAAGACACGACCTGTCGGGTTGTCGGGGTTGGTCAGCAGGAGCAGCCGGGTGCGGGGGCTCCAGGCTGCCTCCAGCTCCTCGGGATCGAGGGTGTAGGCCGGGGGGCGCAGGGAGACGTAGCGAGGGATGAGGCCGGCCATCAGACAGGCCGGGACGTAGTTCTCGTAGTAGGGCTCCAGGATGATCGCCTCGTCGCCGGGGTCGCTCAGGGCCAGGACGGCGGCAACCACCCCTTCGGAGACGCCACAGGTAACGGTGACCTCCTGCTCCGGGTCTACCGCCAGGCCGTTGTCCCGGCGGTACTTCTCGGCGATGGCGGCCCGGAAGCGGGGGTCTCCCCAGGTGAAGCTGTACTGGTTGGCTCCCTGCCGAAGGGCCTCGATGGCGGCGGCCCGGACGGATTCCGGTGGGTCGAAGTCGGGCAGCCCCTGGGAGAGGTTGATGGCGGCGTGCTCCTCGGCCAGCCGGGTCATCTCCCGGATGACCGATTCGATGAAGGGCCGGGTACGGGTGGCAAGGGGCGGTGGGGTCATCGGTGGAATGCTTCCACGGTCTGTTGCCAGAAGGTGTCGTCCTGGCCGGGGACGAAGGGAAGATAGTAGGCGACACGGTCCAGCAG
>WFUY01000011.1 GCA_015484715.1 Thermoflexales bacterium
GCGCGATTCCGGTGGAAGTGGCCCGGCGGGCCAAGCTCCTCTGGCTGAACTACCCCAACAACCCGACGACGGCCTGTGCCCCTCTCGACTTCTTCGCCGAGGCGGTGGAGTTCGCTCACGAGTACGACCTCCTGCTCTGCCACGATGCCCCTTACACCGAAGTGACCTACGATGGCTACGTCGCCCCCAGCCTGCTCCAAGTGCCCGGGGCCCACGAGGTCGCCATCGAGTTCAACTCCCTCTCCAAGACCTACAACATGGCCGGCTGGCGGGTGGGCATGGCCGTGGGCAACGCGATGGCCGTGGGTGCCCTGGCCCGCCTCAAGAGCAACATTGACTCCGGCCTCCCCCGCCCCGTCCAGGACGCCGCCGTGGCCGCCCTGACCGGCGACCAGAGCTGGCTGGTCGAGCGCAATGCCATCTACCGGAAGCGCCGGGAGATCATCCTGGCCGCCCTGGCCGACGTGGGGATGCCGGCCCGCGTTCCCCAGGCCACCCTCTACGTCTGGGCCCAGGTCCCCGCCGGAATGAGCAGCCTGGAGTTCACCGACGCCCTGCTGGAGGAGCAGGGCGTCGCCCTGGCCCCGGGGACCGCCTTCGGTCCCCACGGGGAGGGGTACGTCCGCATCTCCGTCGGAGCCCCCACCCAGCGGATTCGGGAGGCGATGGGTCGGCTGCGGGCCTTCGCCGAGGGCCGGCGACTCGATACCCTCCCGGTGCCCGGCACCTATCGCGTTATGTGAATGGCTGGACAAAAGTGCCAATCTGGTGTAAGATACCCCTGCTGTCGGAGCCTGAGAAGGAGCCTCAGAGAAGCCGCTTCTCCTTCAGGCTCCGGTTGTCTGTAGTGTTCACCCTCCCGCAGGTTAGGCGCGTTTCCGACGCGGAACCGTGCTTCCAATAGCCCATCGGGGCTGAAAGCGCCCTCGACCGGTGACCTGCGGGAGGATAGGCTGAATAGATACTCTGTAGCAACGAATGATTGGAGAGCCCATGGACGAACGGGAGAAGCTGTTGCAGGCGCTGACCGAGGCCCACGGGGTGCCTGGTTACGAACAGGAAGTGCGGGCGCTGCTGCGGAGCTACCTGGAACCCCTGGGAGAGATCACCCAGGACAAGATCGGTAGCCTGATCTGCCGGCAGGGGGACGAAGCCCCTCGGGTGATGCTGGCCGCCCATATGGACGAGATCGGCTTCATGGTGCGCCACATCACCGATGAAGGATTCCTCAAGTTTGTGCCCCTGGGGGGGTGGTGGGACCAGGTGCTGCTGGGGCAGCGGGTGCTCGTCAAGACCCACCGGGGCGACGTGATCGGTGTGATCGGGGCCAAGCCGCCCCACCTGCTCCCCCAGGATGAGCGGAAGAAGCTGGTCGAGAAGAAGGCGATGTACATTGACATCGGCGCCACCTCCCGCAAGGAGGTGGAGGAGGCCGGTGTCCGGGTCGGTGATCCCGTGGTGCCCGACAGCCGTTTCGCCGTCCTGGCCGGCGGGAAGACCTACCTGGCCAAGGCCTTCGATGACCGGGTGGGATGCGCCCTGCTGGTCGAGGTGATGCGCCACTTTGCCGATCGCCCCCACCCCAACACCCTCTACGGCGTTGTCACCGTCCAGGAAGAGGTTGGCCTGCGCGGGGCCACGACCAGCGTCGAGGTGGTGAACCCCGACGTGGCCATCATCCTGGAGTCGGACATCGCCGGCGACGTCCCCGGCATCAAACCCGAGGAGTCGGCCATCAAGCTGGGGAAAGGCCCCTCCCTCCTGCTCTACGACGCCCGGATGATCCCCAACCTGAAGCTGCGCGATCTGGTGATCGAGACGGCCCGGCAGGAGGGCATTCCCCTGCAGTTCTCTGCGATGGAGCGGGGCGCGACGGACGGCGGGGCGATCCACCTGCACCGCGAGGGCGTGCCCACCGTCGTCCTGGGCGTGGCCGCCCGCCACATCCACAGCCACGGGGCCATCATCCATCGGGAGGACTACGAAGGCGCGCTGCGGCTGGTGACGGCGTTGGTGGCCCGCTTGGACGCAGAGACCGTGGCCGACCTGACCGCTTGACGTCCGCACCGGCTCTCTGGGCCGGTGCATTGCTTGTCATTTTCCCATCTCTGGGTATACTATGCACGCTGGCGGCCAACCAAGGGCGGTTGTCATCCTCCCGCAGGTCCCACCAGGGGGAACCTGCAGGAGGATCCCTGGGAATGGGTCAGGTAGCTCAAGCAGCAGATAGCTTTTTCAGGAGGCATATATGGCTGAAGGGACTCCCGACACCTTGATGCAGATCGCGGAATCCTTGCGCGAGCAGATTGAAGCTTTCACCCCCACGGTGGAAGCGGTGGAGGTGGGCGAGGTCATCGAGCTCGGCGACGGCATCGCCCGCGTCTCGGGCCTGTCCGGCGTCCGAATGAGCGAATTGGTGGAGTTCGAGAACGGGACGCTGGGCATCGCCTTCAACCTGGAGGCGGACAACGTTGGCATCATCATTATGGGCGATTACACCGCCATCGAAGAGGGACAGATGGTCCGGGCGACCGGGCGGATCATCTCGGTACCCGTCGGTGAAGCCCTCATCGGTCGCGTGGTCAACGCCTTGGGGCAGCCCATTGACGGCAAGGGGCCCATCAACACCGATCGCTATCGGCTCATCGAGCGTATTGCGCCCGGGGTGGTCGCTCGCCAGGATGTGGACACGCCGGTGCAGACGGGTATCAAAGCCATTGACGCAATGATCCCTATCGGACGGGGGCAGCGGGAGCTGATTATCGGCGACCGGCAGACGGGCAAATCGGCCATCGCCATTGACACCATCATCAACCAGAAGGGCCAGGACATGGTCTGCATCTACGTGGCCATCGGCCAGAAGCGGGCTCAGGTGGCCCGGGTGGTGGCGACGCTGGAGGAGCATGGGGCGATGGACTACACCACCGTCGTCGTTGCCTCGGCGTCGGAGCCGGCCGCCCTCCAGTACATCGCCCCCTACGCCGGCTGCGCCATCGGCGAGGAGGTGATGGAGAACGGCGTCTGGATCGGCGATCGGCTGGTCAAGGACGCGCTGATCATCTACGACGACCTCTCCAAGCACGCCTGGGCCTACCGCCAGGTCTCCCTCCTGCTGCGCCGGCCGCCGGGACGTGAGGCCTATCCCGGTGACGTCTTCTACCTCCACTCCCGCCTGCTGGAGCGGGCTGCTCGCCTCACCGACAAGTGGTACATCGTCCCCAAGGATGCCCCGGACGATGCGGACCCGGTGGACGGCAAGGTCTACATCGGCAACTTGGCCAAGGAAGAGGTCCACGAGGCGCTGGAGAAGCTGGACAATCCCGAGAACTACCGCATCGTGCGCATCCCCGGCGGCAGCCTGACCGCCCTCCCCATCATCGAGACCCTTCTGGGCGACGTCTCCGCCTACATCCCCACCAACGTCATCTCCATCACCGACGGGCAGATCTACCTGGAGACGGACCTCTTCAACGCCGGCATCCGCCCCGCCATCAACGTCGGCATCTCCGTCTCCCGCGTCGGTGGCGACGCCCAGACCAAGGCGATGAAGCAGGTGGCCGGTCGCCTGCGGCTGGACCTGGCCCAGTTCCGGGAGCTGGCTGCTTTCGCCCAGTTCAGTTCCGACCTGGACAAGACCACCCAGGCCCAGTTGGAGCGAGGCCAGCGGCTGACGGAGATCCTCAAGCAGCCCCAGTACGAGCCGATGTCCCTGGAGCACCAGGTCATGGCCATCTACGCCGGCACCCGAGGCCTCATTGACCACGTGCCGGTGGCCCAGGTCAAAGCCTGGGAGAACGACTTCCACCGCTTCATGGACACCCAGTACCCCGACGTGGGCGAGGCCATTGCCCGGGAGAAGGAACTGACGCCGGAGATCGAGGCTCGGCTGCGGGAGGCCATCGAAGCCTTCAACCGGACCTGGGGGACAGGAGGGTAGCGGTGACGACGGCGCGGGAGATCAAGCGGCGCATCCGCAGTGTGAAGAACATCGCTCAAGTGACGCGGGCCCTAGAGGCCGTCTCCGCCTCCAAAGTCCGTCGTGCCCAAGCCCAGGCCCTGGCGACCCGCCCCTACACTACCAAAGCCTGGCAGCTTTTGGTCCACCTGGCCGCCCAGCCTGCCCTGGACGAGGCCCTGCACCCGCTGCTGACCGTCCGGGAGGAAGTGCGCCACATCGGCATCATCCTCATCACCAGCGACCGGGGGTTGTGTGGGGCTTTCAACTACAACGTCC
>WFUY01000012.1 GCA_015484715.1 Thermoflexales bacterium
GATGGTCGTCGTCTTGCCTGCTCCGTCCGGCCCCACCAGGCCGAAGATCTCGCCCCGATAGATGGTCAGGTTCAGGTGGTCTACGGCGACCCTGCCCCGGAAAGCCCGGGTGAGGTCCCGCATCTCGATGATGGGTTGAGGTTCCATACGGCGTTCCGAGGTACTTGACCTATTCCCAGGGGCCCTCCCGCAGGTCCCCCCATGGCCTGAAGCGCCTCATAGGCAGCTTTCGACAGGCCATTGCTATCGCCGGCCACCGGGTGACCTGCGGGAGGGTGGTCGGTAACGTGTCTCACTCCAGCCGCTTGCGGAAGCGGGTGGCGGCCAGCACCATGATGACGAGGCCGAAGAGGGCCAAGGCGGCGACCTGCTCCTTCAGCACCCCCAGCCCTACGCCCTTGATGATGATGCCCCGGAAGATGACGAGCATGTAGCGCAGCGGCACGAGGTAGCTCAGCATCCGCAGCGCCAGCGGCATGGCTTCGATGGGGAAGAAGAAGCCAGCCAGGAAGATGGACGGCAAGAGCATCAGCCAGACCATGAACATCGCCTCCTGCTGGGTGTTGGCGACGCTGGAGACGAAGATGCCCAATCCCAGGGAGGTCATCAGGAAGACCCCCGAGAGGGCCAGCAGGAGCAACACGCTGCCCTGGATGGGCACGCCGAACCAGAAGACGCCGATGGTCAGCACCTCCAGCAGGTCGAAGAAGGCGACGGCGACGTAGGGCACCACCTTGCCCACCACCAGCTCGATGGGCCGGATGGGGGTGACCATCAACTGCTCGATGGTCCCCCGCTCCCGCTCCCGCACGATGGAGAGGGAGGTAAGCATCGTGGTGAGCAGGAAGAGGACCATCGCCATCAGGCCGGGGATCATAAAGTTGACGCTCTTCATCTCCGGGTTGTACCAGACCCGGGGGTGGACCTGGACGCCGGGCAGGTCCTCGGCGGCGGTGCCGAACCGGCGCTCGATCAGTCGCAGGTTGTGGGCCTGTCCCACGGACTGGGAGGCGGAGAAGACGGTGTTGGCGACGTTGGGATCGGAGCCGTCAATGATGAAGGCGATGTTGGTCGGGCGTCCGGCGACAACGTCTTCGCCGTAGCCGGCGGGGATGATCAGCCCGGCCCGCACCTCCCCCCGATCCAGCAGGTAGGCCAGCGTCTCCTCGTCGTCCACGTAGCGCACCAGGTCGAAGTAGTTGGACGCCTGGTAGGTGGCGGCCAGCTCCCGGCTCTGGGCCGAGCGGTCGTAGTCCAGCACCGCCGTGGCGATGTGCTTCACGTCGGTGGTGGCCGCGTAGCCCAGCAGGATCAACTGGATGACGGGGATGAGGAACATAATGATCAGCGTGCGCGGGTCCCGCCGGATGTGGAGGAACTCCTTGCGCATTACCGTCAGCGTCCGCTCGATCATCCCTCCTCCCCCTTACACGGCTGCAGGCCACAGAGGAAGAAGTCGGTCAGCTCCGCGACCACCTCGTCCTGGCGCTCCTCGGCCAAGAAGTCGCCCAAGGGCTCCCCGGCGGAGAGGAGCAGGAAGACGACCGCCCCCACGATGGCGCGGGTGACGATGGAGGCGTTGAGGGGACGGACCTCCCCGGCCTCGACGCCGGCTTGCAGGCGGGCCTCCAGTTGGGCCAGCACCGGGGCCACAACCCGCTCCTGGTACTGGCGGCGCAGCGCCTCATCGGTCATCACTTCGGTGAGCAGGACGCGGGTGAAGGGGCGGTTGCGCCGCATCATCTCCAATTGGTTGCGCAACAGCGTTGCGATGAAGGGGCGCAGTTCTCCTTCGGGAGGCTGGACCAGCAGCCGGCCGATCTCCCCCACCAGCCGCTCGGCGATGCTCAGGAGAAGGTCCCGTTTGTTGTGAAAGTACAAGTAGATGGTACCGGGGGCGATGCCGGCCTCGGCCGCGACTTCGCGCATCGTGGCCCGCTGGTAGCCCTTGCGGGCGAAGACGCGGGCCGCCGCCTCTAGGATCGCCATCCGGCGTTGTTCACGAAAGGCGTCTCGCCAGGCCATTCAGGACCTCCGGGGTATGAACGGACGTTCATTTTTCTGAACGCGCGTTCATTATACACCGGAAGGCTTCTCCTGTCAAGGGTCCCTTTAGTCCTGGCCGTTGAACGCGGTCTCTGCTCTCTGGATCAAGCCAATCACTGGCTGGCCGAGATGGTCAAGCAGGGCTATTATGCTCCTGTGGTGGATTTAACGCCGTTGATCAGAAGTCTGTGACTACCGATCCCCGCTCCCCCGGCGAGGGCGGAAGGCGACGATGGGAATCCATTGGGCCATCGTGCGGGCCCCTTCCTCCAGGTCCTCGACCTGATAGCCCAGGAGGCGGGTCAGGGTGCGGAAGGCGCGGGGGTTGCGCCGGGCGTAGTCTGCCAATTCCCGCTCCGCCTCCTCGACCGGCAACCGCTCCGCCACCGCCTCGATCCGTCGCCGCCCTACCTGGATGGTGACCTCCGGCGTCTTCATGATGTTGCGGAACCAGTGCGACTTCTCCCCGAAGCCGGAGGCGACGTAGTACGTATCGCTCTCTGGATCGTGCCGGACGACCTCCAGCACCGCCTGGCGGGGCCGGCCGCTCACCCGCCCGATGTGGGTGAGGAGCAGGAAGCGATTCCCCAGCAGCCAGCCCAGACGAAGCCGGTAGAGCCAGATGGGCAGCCGCCACGGGATGGCCCGCAGCCCACGCGGCGGCTTCATCTGCTTGAAGGGAGAGGTCTTCTCTGCCATAAGTTCCCTCCTCACTTAGTCCTCAGTCCTTAGTCCTCAGTCCTCAGTCGGTGGTCCGCCGTCGGCGGTCGGCGGTCGTCCGGCGATCGTAGTAGTCGGAGGGTCGGATGACAATGACGCGAATCGCCCTGGTTCAAGGCGAGGAACGGTACGAGAACGTGGCCCAGGCGTTGCGGCTGGTCGCCGACCAGGTGGACCTGGGGGCGGCCCGCTACCTGCTGATCAAGCCCAACTTCGTCTCCACCCGCCGGCAGCTTGCCGCCACCCACGTGGAGGCGGTCCGGGCGCTCCTGGACTTCCTGCGGGCCCGCTACGATGGCCCCATCGTCATCGCCGAGGGCGCGGCCATCTCCGACACGATGGAGGGCTTCCGTCACTTCGGCTACCTCCCCCTGGTCGAGGCCTACGACGTGGTGCTGCTGGACCTGAACGCCGATGAGACGGTGCCCGTGACCGTCTACGACCGCCGCTTCCGTCCCCTCACCCTGCACCTGGCCAGAACGGTGGTGGAGGCCGACTACCGCATCTCCGTTGGGCCGCCCAAGACCCACGACACGGTGGTCGTGACCCTCGCCCTGAAGAACATGGTGATGGGGGCGCTGGTCAACCCCCGAGCCCGTGGGGGGGATGGCCGGCTGGTGGGGAGCCCGGAGACCCTGCGCCGTCTGCGGGAGATGCAGGTCCTGCGCTGGGACGGGACGGCGGGAGCCCCGGGTGCTGGGGATCACGGCTCCCACAAGATGGCGATGCACCAGGGCTATCCGGCCATCAACCTGAACCTGGCCCTCATCGCTCCGCGTGTCGCACCCCACCTGGCCATCATAGACGGCTACGTCGGGATGGAGGGGAGCGGTCCCACAGCCGGCGATCCGGTCACCTGGCGGATCGCCCTGGCCGGCACCAACCCCTTGGCCGTGGACTGGCTCACGACCCGGCTGATGGGCTTCGACCCGGAGCGGGTGGGGTATCTGCACCACCTGCGCCGGATGGGGCTCTGGACCGATCCCGAGGCGGTGGAGGTGGTGGGCAATGCCGACCCGGAGGCGGTCGCCCGCTCCTTCCGCCCCCATCCCAGCACCGACCGCCAGTACCACTGGCAATTGCCGCTTGAAATGCGGTCCACCGTCCTCAGTCCTTAGTCCTCAGTTGGTCGCTTGGTCGCTTGGTCGGGTGGTCGAGTGGCCAGTTGGTCAGGTGGTCGGATGGTCCTCGGTCCTCGGTCCTCAGTCGGCGGTCGGCCGTCGGTGGTCGGCGGTCGTCCAGGGGAGCGCGATGATCAAGCTTACTGCCGTCTACGAGCGAGAGGGAAACTGGTGGATCGGGTACGTGGAAGAGTTGCCGGGGGCCAACGCCCAAGGCCGGACCCTTGAAGAGGTGCGGGAGAACCTGAAAGAGACCGTCCAGCTCATCATCGAAGCCAATCGAGAGTTGGCACGCCGGGAGACTAGTACTTCTTCAAGGTGATGCTGACCGGTCGAATCGTTTCCTGCGGGAACACTTCTCTCCGTTCAATCCGCTCTTAATCCGTTGACAGCAGTTCGTTTGGGAACGGAAGGCTGCCAGCGGATTTGAGAACGGAAGTTTACCACCCTCCGGTGTGGAAATAGACTCTAACAGGGAGGAAGCTATATGGTCCAAAAC
>WFUY01000013.1 GCA_015484715.1 Thermoflexales bacterium
CGTGGACGACGCCGTCCTGGGTGTAGAAGCGGGTGGTGAGATTGCGAACCTCCAGAAGGCTGGCCAACCTGGTTCCTCCTCGGTGGTGGGTGGTCGGGCCGTCACCGCGAAGCACGCTAGCTCAGGTGGACCGATGATGACCGCAGATAGGCATCCGTGTGGAGAAATCGAGGCTTCCCTTCTGGATTAGGGAAGTTGCTACACCAGGTCCGGCCCGGTCGGTCTCAGTGGCACGATTATTGTAGACCAAACTGCCCTTGCTGTCAAGGGTTTCGTTCTAGGATTGATCGGTTTCATCGCCATTCCTGGCCTGTGAGGGCTTTGTACGCCGCTCGCACCTGCACATCGGGGATCTCGCGGAGGCCCCATACCCCCAAGGGCACCCGGATGTCCGGCTGGACACCCACGCCCTCCAATGTGCTCCCATCGGGCAACTGGAGCGTGGAGACGGCCAGGCGGATCAGGGAGCCGTCGGGGAGGCTGAAGCCGGTGATCCCCTCGGTGTTGCCGGCCGTCGGCATCCCGACCAGGACGGCTCGCCCCGACTGCTGCATCGCCGTGGCGAAGTACTCGGAGGCGCTGTGGCTGTTCCCATCAATGAGCACGGCCACCGGCGTTGTCTCGTTCCAGCGCACCGGCCCCCGAATGCGGTAGATGGTCTGGGTCGCATCCTTGCGCAAGGGACCGACCTTGCCGAAGACCCCGCTGGTGAAGATGGCGATGGAGCGGTCGGCATTCCCTCCTGGGTTGTGGCGGATGTCCACGATCAGGCCGTCCAACGGCTGTTCCTCTTCCAGCAACTGGATGGCCTGGAGGATGTTCACGTCGGCGTCTCCGCCGAAGTCGGGCACCCGGATGTAGCCGATGCGAGGGTTCTCGCTCAGCAGGCCATACCGCCATCCATCGCAGCCGGCCACCGCCCCAAAGCGCAGGCGGATTTCCTCGGGATCCCGGTCCGGCCCCCGCTGCACCGTGAGCGTGACCGCCTCGTGATCTCCATACAGCGCCTCACGGATAAAGGGCCAGTCGAAGCCTTCTTCGGAGCGGACCACGGGCTGGCCGTTGATGGCGAGGACCACGTCGCCCCGCTGAAGGCCGGCCTGGGCCGCCGGCCCGATCTCGCAGACGTACCAGATCATCAACTGCTCGTCCTCCCGCGCCGGCCAGATGATCAGCCCGGCTGCAGGACGGCCCGTCCGCTCTTCCGGCGGTGTCAACTCGAATTCGACGGCGAAGCGGTCAGGGCGGACGAACCGACTGTGGTCATCGCGCAGTTCGGCGATGAAGGCTTCCATCAGGTCCCAAAAGGCCTCCTGGCTCTGAACCGCTTCCACCTGGGGCAGGTACGCCTCCCGCACCGCGTCCCAGTCCACGCCGTTGAAGTTGTCCCGCACGTAGTTGTCCTTGACGATCTGCCACGCCTTCTCGAAGATCGCCACGTAGTCGCCGGCCACTTCGGGTCCGCCGACGGACGTCGGTGTGGGCGTCCGGGTGGGGATGACCACGGCGGTGAGGAGGGCCTGGGCCGTCGCCCGAGGACCGGTGAGCGGTTTGGGCGTCGGGGTGTCCGTTGGGCCTGTCGGTGCAGGGGTGGCCGTCGCCTCCGGGGTGGCGATGGGAGCCGTCGCCGTCTCCGGGACCATCTCAGCCGTGGGAGAGGGGGGAGCCTCCGTTGGCGTTGCCTTGCAGCCTCCAACCATCAGCACCAGCACGCCTCCCCATATCACAATGAAAGCAGCCAACCGTTTCATAGCACTCTCCTCCTCGTTGCATCCACAGTCGTATGCGCGGTTGTATCCGCGCGGATGATGGACCGATGGAGATCAGCCCCATCACCCTGTTCCTCTCGCTCCCCCTCAGAAGGCTGCGTAGACCAGGACGCCGTAGACCGCCAGGGTGAGCACCCCGTCAACGGCAGCGTAGATGAACAGGAAGAAGAGGAGCGATGGTTGCTGACGACGGTAAGTATACCCCCAAGCGGTCAGGAAGGCCAGGCCCGTGAGCAGCGGAGGCACGCCCCAGCGCAGGATGGGGGCCAGCCAGGGGGGGATGAAGGGGATCCAGGCGGAGAAGGGCACATAGTGGCGTATGCCGGGCAGGATGGCCAGCTTCCCAGCCCAGTAGGCGGCCAGGGCGAGGGTCAAGCTGATGAGGACACCGGGGCTGAGCAGCCGTTCCTCCCTCCGCCAGATCGCCGAGGTCAGACCCAGCAGGAGCATCGGGGGGATCAGCCAGACGAAGATGAGGGGGAAGAGAAGGGCTCCTGTCAGCAGGCCGAAGAGGGTCTCGACGCTGAGCCGCCCCACATCCTCGGAGGTCAGCGGGCGCAGGGCCGACCGCATCTCAGGAGCCGTGCCGGCGAGGTAGACGGGGAACCCCGACGGCTCCCTTCCCTCCAGCCAGGTTGCGTAGAGGTAGCCTTCGGAATCCCTCAACAGCGCCGGGTGTTCCGACCGGACGGAGGTGAAGCTGAGAAGCTGATAGGCCACGGGGGCGCCCTGTTGGAAGAAGAGGAGCCCCACCTGGCCTCGCTCCTTGCGCATCAGGTAGGGCAGCCGGGCGTGGAAGGCGATGGCCAACTCCCGACCGGGGGAAGGGACAACGGCCACTTCGGTCACATAGGCGACGCCCCGCTGTCCGGTCCCCCAGGGCACCCGGTCGCCGGCTTTCAGTTCTCCCCCGGGGAAGGGGCGGTAGGTGAGATGGTAG
>WFUY01000014.1 GCA_015484715.1 Thermoflexales bacterium
GCCGGTCTCCTTCGAGGTGACGCTCTCCACCCCCAGCGCCTTCACCGTCACGGTGGACTACGCGACTTCGGACAACAGCGCCGCGGCGGGCGAGGACTACATCACGGCCACGGGCACGCTCACCTTCACGCCAGGCATGACCCGCACGACGGTCACCGTCCAGATCATGGGCGACACAATGGACGAACCGGACGAGGCCTTCCACCTGAGGCTGAGCAACGCCCAGAACGCCAGCATCAGCGATAATGAGGGCACTGCCTACATCACCGACGACGACGGGCTCCCGACCCTCTCCCTCTACCCGCCGCTACCGCAAAACGAGGGGGACAGCGGCACCTATACCGTTGCCTTCAACGTGCTGCTCTCACCGGCCAGCAGCCAGGTTGTCACGGTGGACTACACCGTGACCGACGGCACGGCCAAGGCCGGCGAGGACTACACCGTCGCCAGCAGCAGCGGCACGCTGACCTTCAACCCGGGTGAGACGTCCCAGTCCATCACGATCACCGTGATCGGGGACCTCAACGTCGAGCCGGACGAGACCCTCACCGTGACGCTGAGCAACCCGGTGAACGCCAACCTGGACACGGCGCCTTCGGCGAGCTTCACCATTCTCAACGACGACGGGGCGGCCCCCAAACTGGTGATCGGCGACGCCACGGTGACCGAGGGGGACAGCGGCACGGTCAACGCCGTCTTCACGGTGACCCTCAGCCCGGCCGGCAGCCAGGTCGTCACGGTGGACTACGCCACGGCCGACGGCACGGCCAAAGCTGGCCAGGACTACACGGCGACCAGCGGTACGCTGACGTTCCAGGCCGGCGAGACGCAGAAGACCATTACCGTCCCGGTCCTCGGCGACACGGCCAGCGAGGGCGATGAGACCTTTACCGTCACCCTCTCCAATCCCACCAACGCCAACGTCGCCGACGCCTATGGGGTTGGGACGATCCGGGATGACGACTTTGTCGTCTACCTACCGTTGGTGCTCCGATAAGAGATGGAGTAGACCGCAGGAGTAAACGAAGCAAACAAGGAGGAAAAGTGATGCGACAAAAGCCGTTACGTCATCCGCTGATGGGTATAGGTCTCGCTCTGACTCTGCTGGCTCTGGTGATTGGGCTCCCCCTGGCCGCCCGTGCCCAGGGGCCGTCGCCCCAGAGCACGGCGGCCGCCCTGGGTACTGCCTTCACCTACCAAGGCCGGCTGACGAAGAACAATACGCCGGTGAACGGGACCTGCGACTTCCAGTTCAGCCTGTGGGATGCGGCTTCCGGCGGCTCCCAGGTGGGCAGCACCGTGACCAAGAGCGGCGTGAACGTGCAGGACGGCATGTTCAGTGCGACCCTCGACTTCGGAAGCAGCGCCTTCACAGGCGACGCTCGCTACCTGCAAGTGGAGGTCAAGTGCAGCGGCGAGAGTTCCTACACCGACTTGGGGCGCGTGGCGCTGAACGGCACGCCCTACGCCCTGGGGTTGCGGTCGGGCATAACCGTCCAGGGGAGCGAGAGCGGGCGCGTGTTCGGTGCCATCAACACGGACAGCAGCGGCAGCAACGCCGCTCTCTACGGCGAAGCCACCTCCAGCAGTGGTGCCGGCGTTTCCGGCTGGAACACGGCCAGCAGCGGCGGCTACGGCGTCTACGGGCGCAACACGGCCAACGCCGGCACGCCCTACGGTGTGTACGGCCTGGCCTCCGGCAGCTCGGCTACCTCCTACGGTGTCTACGGCAAGAGCGAGAGCTATCTGGGCAGCGGCGTTGGCGGTGAGGGCCACACGGGCGTCTACGGTAAAGCCGCCGGGGGCACGCTCATCAATCCCAGTTATGGTGTCTATGCAGAGGCGGAGTCGGATTCTTCCGTGAGTTACGCCATCTATTCCAAAGGGGATACCCACGTGGACGGTCTCCTTACCTGGAAGCCCATCACCGGTTACCTCTCCATTCCGGCGGCGGCGTTCGTGCCGGCGGACAACTACAGCAGCAACACTCTGAACAGCGGCGCGTTCATTCGCCCAAACGGGACGCTTCCCGAAAATGTCTACGCCGCTGTTCACCTGCCCCACAACGCCAGGATCACCAAGATGACCGCCCATTGGAAGGACAACGATCCCAACAACGATGGGACAATCACGCTGTACCGCTCCACTTCTGCCGGCTCCTTGGCCCAGATCGCCCAAGTGTCCACCAGCGGGAGCAGCGGTAACGGGTCGTCCACCGATTCAAACGTCAATGCCAGCTACGCCCAGGTAGACAACGCCAACTTCTTGTATTACGTGAACGCCTATCTGCCCACCGATGGCACCAATTACGTGGGCCTCTACGGTGTGATCATCGAGTACACCATTGGCCAACCGCACTAGCCGTTCGGACGTTGGCTGCCCCGGCAGCCAACGTCTCCTGGCCGGCCATCGGAGCCGAAAGCGCCCTCCACCGGTGATCTGCGGGAGGGTGGGCTGAATAGATACCTCAGGAGAAGGCACAGTATAGTGGTAAAGGAGAGGAGACAATGCGACACAAGCCATTCCATCACCTATTGATCGGTATAGGTCTCGCCCTGGCCCTGGTGGCCTTGGTGGTCGGGCTCCCCCTGGCCGCCCGCGCCCAGGGGCCGTCGCCCCAGAGCACAGCAGCCGCCTTGGGCACCGCCTTTACCTACCAAGGCCGGCTGACCGAGGGCAGCGGCCTGGCCAACGGCACCTACGACTTCCAGTTCAAATTGTACGACGC
>WFUY01000015.1 GCA_015484715.1 Thermoflexales bacterium
ACCAATCGAGGGCTGTGCTTTATGGAACACAACCCTTCAGTCAAACTGGCTCCTTCTATCCTGGCCGCCGACTTCGCCCGGCTAGGGGAGGCCGTCGCCGAGGCCGAGGCCGCCGGGGCCGACTGGATCCACGTGGATGTGATGGATGGCCATTTCGTGCCCAACATCACCATCGGCCCCCCCGTCGTCCAGGCCCTGCGCCGGGTCACCCGTCTCCCTCTAGACGTGCACCTGATGATCGAGGAGCCGGAGCGCTACCTGGAAGCCTTCGCCGAGGCGGGGGCGGACATCCTCACCGTCCACGTGGAGACCTGTCCTCACCTGCACCGTACCCTCCAGCGGATTCGGGAGCTGGGCGTTCGTCCCGGTGTCACCCTCAACCCGGCCACCCCGCTGGTGATGTTGGAAGAGGCGCTTCCCTACGTGGACCTGGTGCTGGTGATGTCCGTCAACCCCGGCTTCGGCGGTCAGACCTACATCCCGACCAGCACGGCCAAGGTGGCCCGACTGCGGGCGATGCTGGACCGGCTGGGCTCCCAGGCCGACCTAGAGGTAGACGGAGGCATCAAGGTGAGCAACGCGGCCGAGGTCGTAGCCGCCGGAGCCACCGTCCTCGTCGCCGGCAGCGCCATCTTCGGCGGGCCGGGGAGCATCGGCGACCAGATCCGTGCCTTCCGTCAGGCCCTACACGCCACCTGCAACACGTAACACGCCAGGAGGTATCCGATGGAACTGCTTATCCAACTGCTGGGCATGCTCTTCATCCCCGCTGTGCTACTCATCTCCATCCTCAGCACGTCCATCAAGGTCGTGCAGGAGTACGAGCGGGGTGTGATCTTTCGCCTGGGACGTCTCATCGGGGCCAGGGGCCCGGGGCTCTTCTTCATCATCCCCATCATTGACCGGATGGTGAAGGTGGACCTGCGGGTCGTCACGCTGGACATCCCCTCCCAGGAAGCGATCACCCGGGACAACGTGACGGTCAAGGTCAACGCCGTGGCCTACTTCCGGGTCATTGACCCGGAGCGGGCGGTGGTGCAGGTGGAGGACTACCGCCGAGCCACCTGGCAGATCGCCCAGACCAGCCTGCGCAGCGTCCTGGGCCAGGTGGAGCTGGACGATCTGCTGGCCCATCGGGAGAAGATCAACGAGCGCCTTCAGCACATCATTGACGAGCAGACAGAACCCTGGGGGGTCAAGGTGAGCATCGTTGAGGTGAAGGACGTGGAGTTGCCGCCGAGCATGCAGCGGGCGATGGCCCGGCAGGCCGAGGCGGAGCGGGAGAAGCGGGCGAAGATCATCCACGCCGAGGGCGAGTTCCAGGCGGCCAAGACGCTGGCCGATGCGGCCGCCACCATCGCCCGGGAGCCAGCCTCCATCCAACTCCGCTACCTCCAGACCCTCACCGAGATTGCCACGGAGAAGAACTCAACCATCATCTTCCCGGTCCCCATCGAGTTCCTGGGAAGCTTCCTACACATCCTGGAACGGGGCACCGAGTACTTGGCCCAGGCCGCCAGCGCTCGGGCTGAGGCCAACGCAGCGGCCTCGGGGGAGTCTGCCACCGAGCGGTAAAGACCGATGGACACGACCCACAACACCGTCCCCACCGAAACGCCGGAAGCTCTGGCAGAGGCGGGCGAGCGGGCCTTTGCCACCGGCGACTACGCGAAGGCCATCCGCCTCTTCCAACAGGCCGGAGAGGGGTACCGAGCGCAGGGAAACCTCTTGAAAGCCGCCGAGATGGAGAACAACCGAGGGGTGGCCTGCCGACAGGCCGGCCAACGCGAGGAGGCCGAAGCAGCCTTCCGAACCGCCCAGATGGCCTTCGTCCGGCTGGGGGACCGCAGCCGGGAGGCTCAGGCCCTGGGGAACCTGGGGGGGCTCTACGCGGAGTGGGGCAAGGCCGAGGAAGCGGTCGCCTGTCTGCGCCAGGCCGCCCACATTTTTCAGGAACTGGGTGACCGTCAGCGGGCCGGCGAGACCCTCTGTGCTCTGGGGGTCTTCTACTTCAAACGGGGTCGCCGCCAAGAAGCGCTGGCCGCCTACGAGGCCGGCGTCCTGCTCCTGGAGCATCCCACCGGCCCCCAGAAGACCCTGCGCCGCCTGCTGAAGCTGCGACGCCGGCTGGGCATTGGCCCTTTCCCCGAACTTCCCTCCTAACGACCAGGGCTACTGGACGATAACCGACTGGCGTCGGACGGCCCCCTGGGAGGGAAAGGGCTCTCCCAGTTCGCCCATCGGGCGCGTCTTCGTCAGCCGGTCCAGGCTCTGCCGGGAGATAGGCTCTCCAGACAGGGGCAGCAGGATGTGGAAACTGCTACCCAGGCAGCGCACCTCGTCGTACCCCTCGCTCTCCACCCAG
>WFUY01000016.1 GCA_015484715.1 Thermoflexales bacterium
AGATGTGTATAAGAGACAGGAGCACGCCGTCGGATCTGGCCGCCCAGTTGGACCAAGTGCTTCGCTACCAGTTAGGGGGCGTCACCATCCGGGGGCTGTTGGAGCCGGGCAACGCGCCGGGGATGACCGACGTCGTCCGCAGCTACCGGGATCAGGCGCTGGCCCAGGTCCCGCCCTCCCTGCAGGTGCTCTGGACGGTGCAGGGGCCGGAGGGGCCGGTCCAGGAGACCCGGCCTCTGGATTCGCCCTCCTACGAGTGGACGGTGCCGGACCAACCGGGGCAGCAGGTGGTGATCGCAGCGGCGCTCCAGGGGAGCGGGGCGGTGCCGCTGGGCGAGGTGGCCCTGCGCATCGCCACCCCGACGCCGGAGGCCACGCCGACCCCTACCGCGATGCCTGCCGCGGCCGCCGGCATCACCTCTACCGTCGGGGCGACCCCTACCCCGATCGCCGCTGACTGCCTGGATGCGGCCTTCGTCGCCGACGTCACCATCCCGGATGATACCCAGTTGGACAACGGGGCGGCCTTTGAGAAGACGTGGCGGTTGAGCAACAACGGCTCCTGCGAGTGGCCGGCCGACACCGTGCTGGCCTTCGTCAGCGGGGAGCCGATGGGAGCGCCTGCCAGCGTCACCGTGGGGCCGGTTGCGCCGGGCAAGAGTGTGGACATCACCGTGAAGATGACGGCGCCGGCGGAACCGGGACGCTATCGGGGCTACTGGCAGCTCCAGGCCGGTGGGACGACCTTTGGTGACCAGGTCTACGTCCAGATCATCGCTGGGGAGCTGCCCACGCCGACGCCGGGGGCCCCTCCGCCCTCGTCACCGCCGCCCGTGGCCCGGGGGAACTTCGAGCTGGGTGGGCACATCCGCACCTGGAACTACGTCCAGCAGATGAAGTACGCCGGGATGACCTGGGCCAAGACCCAGGTCCACTACGGCCAGGATGCCTCCGGCTGGATCAACACGGCCCACGCCAACGGCTTCAAGATCCAGTTGAGCGCCCTGGGGCGGCCCGACATGGTGACCCAGCCGGGCTTTGAGCAGAGCTTCGCCACCTGGGTGGCGAGCCTGGCTGCTGCCGGGGCGGACGCCATCGAGGTTTGGAACGAGCCCAACATTGACCGGGAGTGGCAGATCGGCTACATCAGCCCTCAGGCCTACACCAACCTGCTCTGCACCGCCTACCAGGCCATCAAGGCGGCCAATCCCAACACCCTCGTCATCAGCGCCGCGCCGGCGCCGACCGGCTACTTCGGCGGTTGCAGCCCCAACGGGTGCGACGATCAGCCCTGGATGGAGGGGCTCTACAACGCGGGAGCGGCCAACTGCATGGACTTCATCGGAGCCCACCACAACGCCGGGGCCACCTCTCCCTCGGCCCGCAGCGGCCATCCCGCCGACCAGACGGGGCATCACTCCTGGTACTTCCTGCCCCAGACCGAGCTCTACTACAACATCTTCCGGGGCACCCGTCAGCTCTTCTACACCGAGATGGGCTACGCCTCTCAGGAGGGCGTGCCGCCCTTCTCCGATATGTTCGCCTGGGCCCGGGGGACGAACAACGCCCAACAGGCGGCCTGGCTGGCCGAGGCCGTGCGGCTGAGCATCTCCACGGGGATGGTGCGGGCCATCATCGTCTGGAACATAGACTTCCCCCGTTACGGCTACGACCCCCAGGACGGCTACGCCATCATCCGGCCCGACGGAAGCTGCCCCGCCTGCGAGACCCTCCATCAAGTAATGGGGGGAGGGGGATAGCCGAGATGGGCCGCTTGTTAGTCCACAGTCCATAGTCCTCTCCAGAACCGACTCCCATCGGTCCCCTGGATGCCCCAGGGAGGAGTGAAAACAACGATGCGGGACCTTATCGAACGAGCACGGTACGATCAACGGGCCTTCTTCACCCTTTTCGTCCTCTGGCTGACCGCCGTTCTGATCGCCCTGGCGATGATCGTGGTGGCCTTCTCAGGAGGGCTGGGGGGCGGAGGAGCGGAGGAGCCCCTGGCGGTCTCCGAGCCGACCTCTGTCCCTGTCGCGCCTCTCCTGGGCGGCGTGACCCTTGCGACAACCGAGCCGGCCCCCGGTGATCTCGCCCTCCAGCCCTCACCACCAGTGGCATCAGGCCAGGCCCAGGCGGAGTCGGCGGGCGGCGGGCCTCCTCTCCTCACGGCTGAACCCGCGCCGGGAGACTTCCGGCTTGAACCCTCGCAGTTCGGATACGGCATCCAGGTCCACGGCCTGATCGGAGATCCCCGCCACACCGTCGGGGTGGTCAAGGACAAGCTGGGGTTGGAGTGGATCAAGCAGCAGGTGCGATGGCACGATTTCTCGTCGGCTCGAGGGCAGATGGACTGGAGCGGTTACGACGCCATCATCAACGCGGCCAACGAGAAGGGGCTGCGGGTGATGCTCAGCGTCGTCGCCGCGCCCGAGTGGGCCATCTCCTACCGGGATGCCAACCCCGAAGGCGCTCCCCCCGACAACTACCAGGACCTGGCCGACTTCCTGACCGCGCTGGTCCAGCGCTACAAAGGGAAGATCCACGCCATCGAAGTCTGGAATGAGCAGAACCTGGACCGGGAGTGGGATACCGCCGACGGGGTCAGCGCGGCCCGCTACGTCGAGATGCTGAAGGTGGCCTCCCAGGCGATCCGTGCCCAGGATCCCAACATCATCATCATCAGCGGAGCCCTCTCCCCCACGGGCGCGAACCTGACGGACCCCAACAACCCCAACCGGGTCATCGTCCAGGATGACTTCGCCTACTTCCAGGAGATGCTCCAGGCCGGCTTCCTGGACTGGGTGGACTGCGTGGGGGCGCACCACAACGGGATCAACCTGCCGCCGGACGTGGAGTGGCAGGATGCGCCGGCCCACCCCAAGGCGGCGAACGCCGTCTTCCGGGGACCTTTCGACAACCCCCACCGAAGCTGGAGCTTCAAGAGCACCATCTGGGGCTACCGGGAGCTGATGCAGCAGTTCGGCAAGACCAAGCCCATCTGCGTCACCGAGTTCGGCTGGGCCAGCGCCGAGGGGTGGGACACGGTACCCCCCGGCTTCGAGTTCGCCTGGGACAACACGCTCAAAGACCAGGCTTTCTACATCGTCAGGGCTTATCAGATGCTCCGAGAGTCGGGCTTCGTGTGGCTGGCCTTCCTGTGGAACCTCGACTTCGCTCAGAAGGATGGCATCGGCCCTACAGACCCCAACGCGCCCTACAGCATCCTGGACTTCAGCGGCGCTCCCCGTCCCGCCTTTGACATGCTCAGCCAGATGCCGAAGCCGTGACCGACGTGCCTGTCATCCCCTCCACCGACGCCCGACCGTCGCGGTTATCGCCCTCATCCTGGCCTATCCTGCTGCTCGTCCTCTTCTTCGCCGGACTGCTGAGCGGGTGTGGGGG
>WFUY01000017.1 GCA_015484715.1 Thermoflexales bacterium
CCCCAGGTCGGCCCAGTTCGGCCCCCCAAGGGCCTCCTACGTTCCCACCTCGCCCGAGGGTTCTCTTGCCGATTCCCGCTCCCCTTCAGGAGCCTCCTCCAACACCGCCTCCTTTTCCTCCTCCGACTCCGAGACGGAGAGGCCAGGCCGGCCGGTCAAGAGGCGGGCCAACTCCGGGGAACACTCGTCGGGCGCGAAGATCGTCACGTGGTCCCCCGGCAGCAGCACCGTATGGGCCTGGGCGACGTAGAGCTTGCGCCCCCGGCGCACCGAGACGACCAGGCAGTTCTCCGGCAGCTTCAGGTCGCGCAGCGCCTTGCCCGCCACCGGGGCTCCCGGCGCCACGTCGAATTCCATAAAGCGGACCCCATCCAGCCGGCCCAAGCGCAACTGCTCCACCCGATGTTGCTGCTGCGCTCGCGCCAGGATGGCGGCGTTGTAGGCCCGGATGATGTCGCTGCGGCGGACGACCCCCACCAGCTTGCGCGATCCTTCCGCCTCCAGCACCGGCAGGCGGCTCAGGTCCCGGCTTCCCAGGCGGCGCAGCGCCACCCACATCGGCTCGTGGGGGTAGGCCACGACCAGGTTGTCCATCGTGGCGATGTCGGCCACCGTCAGCCCGTCTATCGGCCCCCGAGCCATGGCCTCCTCCAGGTCCCGGATGCTGACGATCCCCAGCAGATTCCCCTCCTCATCGGTCACCGGGAAGCCGTGGTGATGGGTCTCGGTGAAAGCCCGAGCCAGCTCTTGGAGGCTCATATCGGGCGGCACCGTGTCCACCTGGGTGCTCATCGCCTCGCCCACCGTCACCGCCTGCATCACGTCAATATCCTGTCCCTGGCGCAGGTGCACCCCCCGCCGGACCAACTTCAGCGTGTAGATGGACTCGTAGCTGAGGCCGCGGCTGATCAAGGTGCTCACGACCGTGCCGAACATCAAGGGGAGGATGATGTTGTAGTCCCCCGTCATCTCGAAGAGGATGATGATGGCAGTGATCGGCGCGTGGGCTGCCCCGGCGAAGACGGAAGCCATCCCCACCAGTGCGTACCCCCCTGGCGGTGCTGTGACCTGGGGGAACAGGCGATGGACCACCGTGCCAAAGGTCTGACCCAGCATGGCCCCCATGAAGAGCGAAGGGGCGAAGACACCGCCGGAACCTCCAGAGCCCAAGGTCAGAGAGGTGGCCAGGAGCTTCAGCACCAGCAGCAAGAGGGCTGTCGTCATAGCCAACCGACCGAAGAGGGCATCACTGATGGAGTCGTAGCCGACACCGAAGATGCGGGGAAAGCCTCCGCCGAGGCGGGGGGCCAAAAGGCCCAAGAGCCCCAGGAGCGCTCCACCGATCACCGGCTTCAAGTACTCAGGGAAGTGCCAGGCGTCGAAAAGGTCCTCGGCTACGTAGAGGAGCCGAGAGAAGCCCACGGCAACGAAAGCTGACAGAACCCCCAACAGGGCGTACAGGAGCAACTCCCAAGGGCTGACCAAGGAGTAGGGAGGCACCAGAAAGGCGCGCTCCTCGCCCAGGAAGAGTTGGGCGATCACGTCGGAGGTCACGGCCGAGATGACGACTGCGCCAAAGTAGGTAGCCTGGAACTGTCCCAAAATGATCTCTAGGGCGAAGAGGGCGCCGGCGATGGGGGCGTTGAAGGTAGCGGCGATGCCCCCGGCCGCACCACAGGCGACCAAGCTGCGGATCCGATCGTCGGAGAGGTCCAGAAGTTGCCCCACCGTCGAGCCCAGGGCGGACCCGATCTGGACGATGGGTCCCTCGCGTCCCACAGAGCCCCCAGTGCCGATGCAGAGCGATGAGGCCAGGGACTTGACCACAGCCACGCGGGGGCGAATCCGCCCACCCCGCAGGGCCACCGCTTCCATCACCTCTGGGACACCATGCCCTTTGGCCTCGCGGGCGAAGAAGTAGATGAGGGGACCGAAGAGCAGCCCGCCGGCTGCCGGGATGAGGATCAGGGCCGGAGGGGCAGGAAAACCGACCATCTCCCCAACACCCTCAAAGGCCAGCCGCTTGATGGTGGCAATGAGCCAGCGGAAGACCACGGCCCCGAAGCCAGCACCCACGCCGACAACGACGGACGTCAGGATGATTATCGCGGGTTCCGGGAGCGGATGACGGTTTAGCCACTCCACCAGGCGTGCTGAAGCCGCTTGAAAGGGGTGAAGTGCACTCTTTTCAACGCCCACTTTCGCACCCTCCTAATCGCATATTCTTGTGAAGTAAAGCGCTTAAGCCAGAGCCCATTATACCGCTCTCCCAGAAACCTGACCACCTATGCCGGTCGTCTCCGCGCTACGTAGACCCTTCGGCGAAGGTGATGCTGTGCACCAGGGAACGCTGGGCGAACAGGAAGAGGAGCAAGACCGGCGCGGCGGCGATGAGGGCAGCGGCCATCAGCACCGGCCAGTCGGTGCCCACCTCGCTCTGGAGCATCGCCAGCCCAACAGGCAAGGTGTAGCGGGTCGGTGTCTGCAGCACAACGAGGGGCCAGAGAAAGCTGTTCCAGGACCAGAGGAAACTGAAAAGCCCCACCGTGGCCAGAGCCGGCCGGGAGAGAGGCAAGAGCACCCGGAGGAGGACCATCCAGCGGGAGCAGCCATCCATCCGCGCCGCATCCTCCAGCTCTGAAGGCACGCTGAGGAAGAACTGTCGCAGGACGAAGAGGGCGAAAGGGTGAGCCAGGGCCGGCACGACGAGGGCCTGGTAGTGGTCCAGCCAGCCCAGCCAGCGCATCAACAGGAAGGCGGGCAGCAGCGTCACGTGATGGGGGATGATGAGCGTGCCCAGGTAGAGGGCGAAGAGCCCATCCCGACCGGGGAAACGGAGCCGGGCGAAGACGTAGGCGGCCGGCGTCGCCACCGCCACCTGCCCCAGCGCCGTGACGCCGGATACCAGCAGGCTGTTGAGCAGGTAGCGGGCCAGCGGCGCGGCGGCCAGGGCCCGGAAGAAAGCGCTCCAGGGAGAAGGGCCAGCGCTGACGGCCAACGCCAAAGCCCACCCCAGCGGGGCCAGCGCGATCCCTGCTGCAACGACCAGCACCAACTCCCCAAAACCGACGCCGTAGCCTGTGAGGCTCCGGCGGTCAGGTCCTGAGGGCAGACGGCTGGAGTTCGGAGGTTGTTCCATCACACCTACCCCCTACACTGGCTCACGCCTCACGCGAAACTGCAGGGCAACCAAGGGGAAGAGGACCAGGAAAAGGGCCCAGCCGATGGCCGCCCCGTAGCCCATCTCCCGAAAGCCAAAGGCCCGCTCGTAGAGGTAGAAGGCCAGCGTCGTCGTGCTGCGCACCGGCCCGCCACCGGTGAGGACGTAGACGGGGCCGAAGAGCTGAAAGGCGAAGATGGTGCCGGTGATGAGCACCAAGGCCGTCGTGGGCCAGAGGAGGGGCCAGGTGACGTGGCGGAAACAGGCCCAGCGTCCTGCGCCGTCCAGCAGGGCCACCTCATAGTAGACCGAGGGGATGGTCCGCAGGCCGGCGATGAAAAGCACAGCGTGGTAGCCGGCGAAACGCCAAAGGTGGATCAGGACGAGGGCCGGCAAGGCCCAGTGGGGATCGGCCAGCCAGCCCGGCCCGGGCAACCCCAGCAGGCGCAGGAGCCGGTTGATCGGCCCGATCTGGGGCTGATAGGCCCACTTCCAGAAGAGGGCCACGACGACCGAGGAGAGGACAACGGGCAGGAAGAGCGCCATCCGATAGAGGGCTCGCCGGGGCGACGGGCGGCGGAGCAGGAGGGCCAGCAGGAGGGCCAGGGCCGTCTCCATAGGAACACTGCCCAGGACGTAGAGGACCGTCACCCGGAACGCCTGCCGGAAGTGGGGATCGCGGAGCAGACGGACGAAGTTGGCCAATCCGATGAAGCGCCGTCCCGGTCCGATGAGAGGCCAATCCCAGAGGGTCAGGTAGAGGGAAAAGGCGACGGGAAGGACGATGAAGGTTAACCCGATGAGGCCCGCCGGTGCCAGACCGATCACCACCGCCTGCCAGTCATCCCGATGCCGCACCGTCCGTCCGGCCTCCTATCGGAACAGGTCCTTCTCCGGGGAGCGCTGAAGGTCCCGGGCAGCCCCCTCGCCCGGCGGGTAGGTCAGCCCCCGCACCAGGACGACGGGACGGCCCTCGTCCGCCTGCCCCATCACCATCGAGGCAGCCGAGGCCACCTCGTCGGCCAGCCCCACCGTCGTCGTCTGCAAGGCCCGCCCAAAGAGGTCTGGCTGCCCCCGCAGGTCGGCCACAGGGGCCAGGCCGGCCACCCCGATGGCCACCCCCACGGCCCCCAGGCGGAAGGGGCGCCCGTGGGTGTCGTTGACGATGACCGCCACCGGGATACCCATCGCCTCGTGGAGACGCTGACGCAGCGTCCGGGCGGATCGGTCCGGGTCCTCCGGCAGCAGCAGGACCCAGCCGTCGTCCTCCGGTTCCGCTACGTTGGAGCGGTCAATCCCGGCGTTGGCACAGACCCAGCCCAGCCGGTGCTCAACGATGATCAGCCCGGGCCGTACCCGCAGCACGGCCCGCGACTCCTGCAGGATCAACTCCACCAGGCGGGGGTCCTTGCGGGCTCTGGCCGCCAGGGCCAGCGCCTCTGGCGAGGGGATGACCTCGGCCAGGCGGACCAACCGGCCCTCTGCTTTGGAGATCACCTTCTGGCAGACGACGAGGATGTCGCCCGGCTGGAAGGCTAGGCCGGCCGCCGCCATCCGCTCCAGGATGATGGCGGCCAGGTCATCGCCCGGTCGGATGAGGGGGATGCCGGGGACAGCGGTCAGCGTCACCGACCTCCCCCCATCCCCTTCCCAGCCCTTGCTCTCCCTCTTCCGCCCCATAGCCCGGCTGCCCTGTCACCCGATTCCTGTGATGCGGATGCCTGCCCCTCGGACCTTGTACCGTTTGTTGATGTAGATGAGCACCGGTGTCAAGCTCTCGATGGCTACGGCATTGGCGAGGGGGCCGGCGTCGAGGCCGCGCATCCCTGCGGCCTCGGCCAGGGCGATGGCGATCTGCCGGGCCTCGTCGTCATCCCCGCAGACCAGCACGTCACACTCAATGGGATGGTCTGGATCCTTCAGATGAGCCGCACTGATGTTCTGGAAAGCAGCCACCACCCGGACGCCGTCGCCCAGGATAGCTTGGGCCTCGGCGGTGGCGCTGCCCCCCTCGGGCAGGTGCACACGGTCCACCTGAGGGGGGCGGAGGGGAACGGTGACGTCCACGACGACCTTGCCCTGCAGGAGACCGCGCAGGCTCTCCAGCAGGGGGCGGTGAGCCGCGTAGGGCACCGTCAGGACCACGACGTCGGCCTGGCGGGCGGCCTCGGCGTTCAC
>WFUY01000018.1 GCA_015484715.1 Thermoflexales bacterium
CCGTCGGTCGGCAGGTAATCCAGCCCATTGGCGATGCTCCGCCACAGGACGCAGGAGAGCTCCGCCCCCGCATCCTTCAGCGTGAAGTAGCAGTGGCCGGAGGTATAGCGGCGGAAGTTGGAGACCTCCCCTTCCACCCAGACGTCCTGGAGCTCGGCGTCCTCCTCCAGGAGGCGGCGGATGTAGCCGGTCAGTTGGCTGACGGTGTAGGGCAAGGTCGGCTGGCTGGTGGCGAACAGGCTGAGCTGGGTCATCGAGACGCCCTGGGAGGCCGGCCTTCGCACCGGCCTGGGGATAACGAATCCGGCACCTTATGATAACCGAGGGGAAGGGTTGTGTCAAGGGTTGACAGGCTTCTCTATTTGTGCTAAAATGTACTTGCAACTCTTTGCAAGAACGATCATCCGCACGAGGCCGTCCTTTGTCCCACCACTACGCCACCATCCAATTCCTGCGCCAGCAGGGCTATCGGCTGACCCCTCAGCGGGAGATGGTGGTCTTGGCCATCTTGGACCAAGAAGGCCATTTCACCGCCGAGGAGGTCTACCGTCAGGTGCGCCGGCAGAGCGAGGCGGTGAACATCGCCACCATCTATCGCACGCTGGACCTGCTCTGCGATCTGGGCATCCTCACCGCCTTTCAGGTCGCCGGCGAACCCCTCCGCTACGAGCGGGCGGACAGCCCGTCCCACCACCATCTGATCTGCCGCCAATGTGGTACGATGATTGACCTGCCCGACCAAGTGTTGCACCCCCTGCAAGAGATGCTGTTGGACCAGTACAATTTCGCCGCCGAGTTCCGCCACATAGCCATCTCCGGCCTGTGCGCCCGCTGCCGTGACGCCCAGACGTAACTGTTCACCCTCCCGCAGGTTAGGCACGTTTCCGACGCGAAACCGCGCTTCCAATAGCCCATCGGGGCTGAAAGCGCCCTCGACCGGTGACCTGCGGGAGGGTAGGCTGAATAGATACCAGCGAAAGAAGAAGGAGGAAAGACGATGATCCCAATTCTCGCTGACGCACTGCTGGCTCCGGCCCGAATGCACATTCCCGATGGCTTCCTCTCCACCCCGGTCTACCTGGCGGCCTGGGTGCTGGCCCTGATCGCCCTGGGGGTCGCCCTGCGCCGCACCCAGGAGACGCTGGGCGAACGACAGGTTCCGCTGATGGGCGTGCTGGCCGCCTTCATCTTCGCCGCGCAGATGCTCAACTTCCCCGTCGCCGGTGGCACCTCCGGTCACCTGATCGGCAGCGCCTTGGCCGCCATCTTGATGGGCCCCTGGGCCGCGATGCTCATTATGACCAGCGTCGTCGCCGTCCAGGCCCTCATCTTCCAGGACGGCGGACTGCTGGTCCTGGGGGCCAACATCCTGAACATGGCCGTCATCGCCGCCATCGTCAGCTACGGGACCTACCAACTGGTCCGGCGGCTGGCCGGCGACCGCCCCTGGGGGACCTTCGCCGGAGGGTTCATCGCCGCCTGGCTCTCGGTCGTAGTGGCCGCCATCGCCACCGCCTTGGAGCTGGGGTTCTCCGGCACCTCGGCGCTGGAGGTTGCGGTGCCCGCGATGGCCGGCGTGCACCTCCTCATCGGCATCGGTGAGGGGTTGATCACCGTCGGAGCGCTGGGCTTCATCCGGGCCACCCGCCCTGACCTCCTGTCGGCGGAACCGATGGGAGCAGGCACCGGCGGACGCTGGTGGGTGGCCGGCTTGGGGCTGGCGCTCCTGGTCGTCCTGCTGGCCCCTCTGGCTTCTTCCTTCCCTGACGGACTGGAGCGGGTGGCGGAGGACTACGGCTTCATCGAAGCGGCCCGAAACGCGCCCTACCGGATCATCCCCGACTACCTCTTCCCCGGCGTGAGCAACGAGGCCCTGGCGACCATCCTGGCCGGCCTGGTGGGGACGCTGATCGTCTTCGCCGTGACGCTGGGGGTCGTCCGGGGGAGCACCAGAGCCGATAGACGACCACCGACCGCCGACGGACGACCGCAGACCGCCGACTAGGCGACCAGCGGCTTAGCGATTAGCGGCCTAGCGACCTAGCGGCGGACCGAGGACTGAGGACTGAGGACTGAGGACTACTTGACCAAGCGACCAAAATGCACATCCACCTGCTGGATCAGTACCACACCGGGCGGAGCCCCGTCCACCGGCTGGACGCCAGGGTGAAGCTGCTGCTGACGCTGGCCTTCATCCTGGTGGCCTCCCTGACGCCGGCCGGGGCCTGGCCCGCCTACCTGGGGCTGGCCCTGCTGGCCCTGGGGGTCACTTTGGCGGCCGGCCTTCCTCCCCTGTTGGTCCAGCGACGGGCGTTGGTGGCCCTCCCCTTCGCCCTGGCCGCTCTGACGGTCCTGTTCACCACCGAAGGCCGGCCGCTCTTCACCCTCTCCCTGGGAGCCTGGCACCTCACCGCCAGCGAGCCCGGGCTGATCCGTTTCCTGAGCATCCTGCTCAAGTCCTGGCTCGCCATCCAGGCAGCCATCCTGTTGGCGGCGACGACCCCCTTCCCCACACTGGTCGTGGCGATGCGGGCGCTGCACTTCCCCCGGCTGTTGGTGGCCATCATCGCCTTTATGGGGCGTTATCTCTTCGTGCTGGCCGACGAAGCGCTGCGGCTACACCGGGCACGGGAGGCCCGCAGTGCCGTCATTGGCCCGGGCAGCGGCGGAAGCATCGCCTGGCGAGCCCGGGTGACGGGGGGGATGGTAGGCAACCTCTTCCTCCGCAGCGTCGAGCGGAGCGAGCGCATCTACAACGCGATGCTGGCCCGAGGGTATCGGGGGGAGCTGCGGACGTTGAGCCCGCCCCGGCTGCGGCCGGCCGACGGGGTGCTGGGCCTGCTCTTCGTCACCCTACTGGCCCTCATCGCGCTGCTGGGCTGGTGAACCGAACCGAGGAGCCCAAGGCCGAGGAACTGAGGATTGATGGAATACGCTATCGAGCTGGAGAACGTGCGCTTTGCCTATCACGACGGCCGGCCGGCCTTGCGGGGTGTCAGCCTGCGGATCGCCCCTGGGGAGAAAGTGGCGCTGGTGGGACCCAACGGGGCCGGCAAGTCTACCTTGCTGCTCCACTTGAACGGCATCCTGGCCGGCCAGGGGCGGGTGCGCATCCTGGGGCAGGAGGTGAACGGTGCGAACCTGGGATGGATCCGCGCCCAGGTAGGACTGGTCTTCCAGGACCCAGACGATCAGCTCTTCTCACCCACCGTCTTCGAGGATGTGGCCTTCGGACCGCTGCACATGGGGCTGCCCGAGGCCGAGGTGCGGGAACGGGTTGCCTGGGCACTGGCCCAGGTGGGGATGGACGCCTTCGCCGACCGCATCTCCCACCACCTGAGCCAGGGGGAGAAGAAGCGCGTGGCCATTGCTACGGTGCTGGCGATGAAGCCCGAGGTCCTGGCCCTGGACGAGCCGACGGCCGGCCTGGACCCTCGGGCTCGGCGAGGGCTCCTCCGCCTGCTGGCCCGGCTTCCCCAGACGATGCTGGTCGCCACCCACGATATGCGGCTGGTGGCGGAGCTCTTCCCCCGTACCGTCGTGCTGGATGCCGGACAGGTCGTGGCCGACGGTCCCACAGGACACCTCCTGACCGACGAAGCCCTGCTGGAAGCCCACGGGCTGGAGTCTCCCTACCTTTCACCTCTTCCCTGAGAGGAGAGAGGTGCTCCTCAAAATGTCATGACGTTTCAAGGAGAAACACCTCACCCCTCCGAAATGTTCCAAAGTGAAACAAAAATCTTCTCGCCGTTGACACCCTCGCCTATCCTCATAAAATAGTAGTGTAGTACTATTCCTCGCTTGCGACGGCCAACCGAGTGTGGATCGGGGCGTCCTGTGTTCCGATCTGGAATCCCCTACCGAGCACCGAACTCCTGACCCTCCCGGCCATCCAACGATGCCCTTGAGATCGTCCTACCCTGTGACCGCCGCATCCAGGATCACCAAGGTTGAGGGAGCATGCTAGATCGCGAGGGTCTATGTCTCAGCTACTCCATAGCCTGACCGCCCTGCTGGAAAGGGTGCGCGACGGCACCACCTCCGTCGAAGAGGCCCTGGAAACGCTGAAGCACCTGCCCTACGAAGATCTGGGCTTTGCCCACTTGGACCACCATCGGACCCTGCGACAGGGCTTCCCAGAGATCGTGATGGCCCAGTGGAAGACCCCAGAGCAGGTGATCCAAATCGTGCAACGGATGGTAGAACGACACAGCCCCGTCCTGGTCACCCGAGCCAGTCCAGAGGTCTATGAAGCCCTCCACACCGTCGTCGAAAACGCCATTTACCACCCTCTCTCTCGCCTCATCGTGGTGGACCGGGAACCCGACAGACCCAAGCAACCGGGTGTCCTGGTAGTCACCGGTGGCACGTCTGACATCCCCGTCGCTGAAGAGGCGGCCATCACGGCCGAGGTGATGGGCAACCAGGTCGAACGGCTCTACGATGTTGGCGTCGCCGGACTGCACCGGTTGTTGGACCGCAGCGAGGCCCTGATGCGAGCCCGAGTTGTCGTCGTCGTCGCCGGTATGGAAGGAGCGCTGGCCAGCGTGGTGGGTGGGTTGGTCGGCGTCCCCGTCATCGCCGTACCGACCAGCGTCGGTTACGGAGCCAGCTTTGGAGGTGTGGCTGCTCTCCTGGCAATGCTTAACAGCTGCGCCTTGGGGGTCGCTGTGGTGAACATAGACAACGGCGTAGGAGCAGGCTATCTGGCCGGCATGATTAACCAGCAGATGATCGCCTCCCCCTCCCACCTGTAGGAGACGCACAACCACCTGTAATCCCGTTTCCCCAAGCCAGCAAAGAGCGCTAGAAAGGAGGTGTTGTCCACAGCCAACCATCGTCAAATGCTTCTCTTCCTCACCCAACGCTTCCCTCATCTCTAGCGACCCGCCACATCACGCAAGTAAGGAGAGGAACTATGCAAGACAAAACCCTGCGGCACGAGTTCATCGCGGAGGTCTTCGGGACCTTCATCCTGATCCTGCTCGGTGACGGCGTCGTCGCCAACGTCGGGCTGGCTCCCCGCCTGGCGGCTCCGGCCTACAACTGGAACACCATCGCCTTTGGATGGGGTTTCGCCGTTGTCTTCGCCGTCTACATCGTCGGCGGGGTCTCCGGCGCTCACATTAACCCCGCCGTGAGCATCGCTTTGGCTGTGCGCGGCGACTTCCCGTGGGGCAAGGTCGTTCCCTATATCATCGCCCAGTTCATCGGCGCTTTCCTGGGAGCCTTGGGTGTCTACTTGGTCTATATGGACGGCCTGAAGGCCGCGGGCATGCCCAACGTCTGGTGCACCGGCCCCGGCTCCGTCTTCGGTCAGGCCTTCTGGGGCGGCACCGGAGCGGCATCCACCGGCAGCTATTCCCTCCCCGTCGCCGTCATCGCAGAGATCTTCGGCACGGCCGTGCTGCTGTGGGGTGTCCTGGCCGTCTTCGACACCAAGAACCTGGGCGTCGGTGCCAACCTGGGTCCCCTCATGGTCGGCTTCGTCGTTCTGGCCATCGGCCTCACCCTGGGCGGCCCCAGTGGCTACGCCATTAACCCCGCCCGCGACCTGGGTCCGCGCATCTTCGGGACCCTGGTGGGCACCACGGGCCTCTTTGATGGCCTCTACTGGCTGGTCGCGCCGGTCATCGCCCCCATCATCGGCGGCATCTTGGGCGTCCTCACCTACGACTGGTTCGTCACCCCGGGCCTGGCCAGCAAGGGATAGGCCCTCAGAGGTCCTACGTTGACGATTTCTGCAAGGGAGGAGAGTAGGGGTGAGCCTATGCTCGCCCCTACATCCCACCGATTCCTGCGAGGGTCAGACCACAGGTGAAGGAGAAGTGTTATGAAAAAACTGATTAACACCCCTGAGAGTTTTGTGAAGGAAAGCCTGGAGGGGATGGCCGCGGCCCACCCCGATATGATCAAGATCCATCTAGACCCCAATTTCGTCTACCGGGCCGACGCCCCGGTGCAGGGCAAGGTGGCCATCATCTCCGGCGGTGGCAGCGGCCACGAGCCGATGCACGTCGGCTTTGTGGGTATGGGGATGCTGGATGCTGCCTGCCCCGGTGAGGTCTTCACCTCCCCCACCCCTGACCAGATGCTGGAAGCGGCCAAGGTGGTCCAGGGCGGGGCCGGCGTCCTCTACATCGTCAAGAACTACAGCGGTGACGTGATGAACTTCGAGATGGCCGCAGACCTGGCCCGCACCGAAGGGATCCAGGTGGCCAACATTCTGATTGACGACGATGTGGCGGTGAAGGACAGCCTCTACACCCAGGGGCGACGGGGCGTCGGCACCACCGTCCTGGCCGAGAAGATCTGCGGTGCAGCTGCCGAGCGCGGCTACGACCTCAAGAAGGTCGCCGACCTCTGCCGCCGGGTAAACATCAATGGCCGCAGCATGGGGATGGCCCTGACCTCCTGCATCGTTCCGGCCAAGGGAACCCCCACCTTCGATCTGGCGGAAGATGAGATGGAGATCGGCATCGGCATCCACGGCGAGCCGGGCCGCGAACGGATGAAGCTGAAGCCGGCCGATGAGATCACCGAGATGCTGGCCCTCTCTATCATTGAGGACCCCGCATACACCCGCATCGTCCGCGAGTGGGACGACGAGAAGGGCGAGTGGGTGGACGTCGAACTGGTGGATCCTCCTTTCCAGCCCGGCGACAAGGTCCTGGCCTTCGTCAACAGCATGGGCGGCACCCCGGTGGCCGAACTCTACGTCGTCTACCGCAAGCTGGCCGAGATCTGCGAGAAGAAGGGCCTCCAGATCGTGCGCAGCCTGGTTGGTGCTTACATCACCTCCCTGGAGATGCAGGGCTGCTCCATTACCCTGCTCAAGATGGACGACGAGATGCTAGAGCTGTGGGATGCCCCGGTGAAGACGCCGGGACTACGCTGGGGGGTATAAGAAGGCGCGCAGGCAACGCAACACCCCCCTCTCCGCCTTCTAAAGGTCTTGACTCCCGGCGGTGGGTGAGGGCTCCCACTCCCGGCCCCACCAGCGGTGTGGGAGCCCCCCCTGGCCTTCCGGGCATGCCCCTAGACCACGGTGTTGCAAAGGAGGATCGTGTCTGAGATGGTCACCAGAGATCAGATCGTCGCCTGGTTGAAAACAGTTGCCCAGGTGCTGGAAGAAAACAAGGACTACCTGACCCAATTGGATGCCGCCATCGGCGACGCGGACCACGGCATCAACATGGACCGTGGGTTCAAAAAAGTGATGAGCCAATTGCCCGGTGTCGAGGACAAGGACATCGGCAGCATCCTGAAGACGACGGGGATGGCCCTCATCTCCAGCGTGGGAGGCGCCGGTGGTCCCCTCTACGGCACCCTCTTTATGCGGGCTGGCATGGCGGTGGATGGCAAGTACGAGCTCACGGACGAGGACCTGGCCGCCCTCCTCCAGGCCGCCGTAGATGGCGTGGTGCAGCGGGGGAGAGCCCAACTAGGAGATAAGACGATGGTAGACGCCCTGACTCCGGCCACGGAAGCTTTCAAACAGGCCATCGGTGAGGGAGCCGATACCATCGAAGCCCTGCGTCGGGCAGTGGACGCGGCGGAACAAGGGATGAAGGACACCATCCCAATGCTGGCCAAGAAGGGGCGGGCCAGCTACCTGGGTGAACGAAGTATCGGCCACCAAGACCCTGGAGCGACCTCCTCCTACCTGATCCTCAAGGCGTTGCTCGACGTCATCTCCCAACCCCAATAGACCACCAGCCTGGCATCTGGGCAACCGCATCTCCCGCCCGGGGCGTGGGAGAGATCGCGCGTCGGATCCATTGAACCTACCTTAGGAGTTCCTAGAAAGGAGTGAGTTCCATGGCCAAGTATGCAGCAGCAGTAGATCAGGGCACGACCAGCACCCGGTGCATGATCTTCAACCGCAGCGGCGAGGTCATTAGCATCGCCCAGAAGGAGCACGAGCAGATCTACCCCAAGCCGGGCTGGGTCGAGCACGACCCGATGGAGATCTGGGAGCGAACCCAGGAGGTGGTCAAAGAAGCCGTGGCCAAGGCCGGCGCCGAACCTGGCGACATCGCCGCCGTCGGCGTCACCAATCAGCGGGAGACCACCATCGTCTGGGACCGCAAGACGGGCAAGCCCTACTACAACGCCATCGTCTGGCAGGACACCCGCACCAAGGAGATCTGCGACGAGCTGGCGATGGACGGCGGGCAGGATCGTTTCCGCCCCAAGGTCGGCCTTCCGTTGGCCACCTACTTCTCCGGCCCCAAGATCAAGTGGATCCTGGACAACGTGGAAGGGGTCCGCGAGGCCGCCGAGCGCGGCGACGCCATCTTCGGCAACATTGACACCTGGGAGATCTGGTGGCTGACTGGCGGTCCCGACGGCGGCGCCCACGTCACCGACGTCTCCAACGCCAGCCGCACTATGTTGATGAACCTGGAGACCCTGGACTGGGACGACGAGATCCTGGGAATCCTGGGCATCCCGCGCCAGATGCTCCCCCGCATCGTCCCCTCCAGCGACCCCAACGTCTGGGGCACGACCCCCAAGGACGGCCCCTTCGGCGACGCCATCCCCGTCTGCGGCGACCTGGGCGATCAGCAGGCAGCGCTGGTGGGTCAGACCTGCTATAGCGTGGGTGAGGCCAAGAACACCTACGGCACCGGCTGCTTCATGCTCCTGAACACCGGCACCACGCCCGTGCCCTCCAAGAGCGGCCTGCTGACCACGCTGGCCTACAAGATCGGCGACGAGCCGGCCGTCTACGCCCTGGAGGGCTCCATCGCCATCACCGGTGCCCTGGTCCAGTGGCTGCGGGATAACCTGGGCCTCATTAGCAAGTCGGCTGAGGTTGAAGACCTGGCCAAGACGGTGGAGGACAACGGCGGCATCTACTTCGTCCCCGCCTTCTCCGGCCTCTTCGCCCCCTACTGGCGCTCCGACGCCCGAGGCGTCATCGTCGGCCTGACCCGCTACATCAACCGGGGCCACATCGCCCGCGCCGCTCTGGAGGCCACCGCTTACCAGACCCGCGAGGTGCTGGATGCGATGAAGAAGGACTCCGGCGTGGAGTTGAAGGCCCTCAAGGTGGACGGCGGCATGGTCTACAACGAGCTGCTCATGCAGTTCCAGGCCGACATCCTGGGTGTGCCCGTCGTCCGGCCCAAGGTCGCCGAGACCACCTCGCTGGGTGCCGCCTACGCCGCCGGCCTCGCCGTGGGCTTCTGGGACAACCTGGAGGACCTGCGGGCCAACTGGCAGGTGGACAAGACCTGGGAGCCCAAGATGGACGAGGCAACCCGCGAGCAGCTCTACAAGGGCTGGCTCAAGGCCGTCGAACGGACCTTCAACTGGGTCGAGTAATCCCCTCTCGAAGGAGACATTGGTGCGACCACCGTCTGGGAAAGCGACCCCACATCCCTTCCCTCCCAGCGCTGTATGGCGCACCAAGTCCGCTGCAGGGTGCGGGCGGGTGTCCAGCCCGCCCGTACCCCCGTGGGGGTGCCCGGTCCATGAGCGCCCTTGGAGCAGCCGGGCACCAGAGAGACAGCACCAGAGGGCACGATGGCAACATTCCACGTCTTGATCATCGGTGGAGGCGCAACCGGAGCCGCCTTGGCCCACGATCTGGCGTTGCGGGGGCTCCAGGTCACGCTGGTCGAGCGCGGGGAGGTGACCTCGGGAACGACCGGGCGTCACCACGGCCTGCTCCACAGCGGAGCCCGCTACGCTGTGAAAGACCAGGAGTCGGCCCGGGAATGCATCGAAGAGAACATGATCCTGCGGCGCATCGCGCCAGAGTCCCTCGAACTGAATGACGGCCTCTTCGTCGCCATCACCGAAGAGGATGTCGCCTACCGAGACCTCTTCCTGGAGGGATGCGCCCAGTGTGGCATCCCCACCCGCGAGCTAACGCGCGAAGAAGCCCTCCGCCTAGAGCCCAACCTGAGCCCCGACCTGAAGCTGGCCGTCCAGGTCCCCGACGGCACGATGGACGCTATGCGCATCCCCCTCCGCTTCCTGGCCACCGCCAAACACAACGGCGCGGTCATCAAACCCTTCACGGAGGTGGTAGCGATCTTGAAGCAGGGGAACACCGTGACCGGAGTCCGAGTGCGCGATCACCGGACCGAGAAGGAGTACGAGATCGGCGCCGACATCGTCGTCAACGCCGCCGGCCCCTGGTCGGAGAAGGTGGCCGCGATGGCCGGTGTCCACGTCCCCATCCAGCCCTCTCCGGGCGTCCTGCTGGCCCTTCGAGGACGGTTGTGCAACATGGTGATCAACCGGCTCCACCGCTCCGGCGACGGGGACATTATCGTCCCTCAGCGGGGGCTCTCCGTCGTGGGCACCAGCTCCTGGGTGGTGGAGGACCCCGACAATCTACCCGTGCCTGAGGACCACGTTCAGTTGATGTACGAGAAGGGGGCCGAGATGGTCCCGATGGTCAAGCAGGCGCCCTTCCGGGCTGCCTGGTCGGCGGCCCGCCCCCTGGTCGGCGAGCGAGGGGCCACCACCGGGCGCGAACTGAGCCGCACCTTCAAGTGTTTTGACCACGCCGACGAAGGCGTGGAAGGGTTCGTCACCATCACCGGTGGCAAGGCTACGACAGCCCGAGGGATGGCCGAGACAACGGCCAACGTGGTCTGTCAGAAGCTGGGCGTGGACGCCCCTTGCCGCACCCGCGAGGTCGTCCTCCTGCCCCACACCGCCTACTACGTCCAACCCGACTGACCTTCGAGGAACGCGATGGCCGAACAAACCGTGCAGTTCAAGGTCTTTCGCTACAAACAGGGAGAGCGCCCCTCCTACCAGACCTACACCGTCCGGGTGGACCCTCGGACCACCGTTCTTCGTGCTCTAGAGCAGATCCGGCAGGAACAGGATGGGACCTTGGCCTTCCGCCACTCCTGTTTTCACGCTTCCTGTGGCACCTGCGGGATGAAGGTCAACGGTCAGGAGGTCCTGGCCTGTGTGACCAACGTCCTGGAGTTGGGCACACCTGTGGTGGTCGTGGAGCCCCTGGACAACGCCCCCCTCATCACCGACCTGGTGGTGGATATGGGCGACTTCTACGCCCGCTACCAGCCGGCCGGGATGCCTATGATCCGGGAGAGCGAATTCCTGCCCGACTCCCAGGTCCCCGAGGGGGTTGAACACCATATGCGGCTGGAGAACTGCATTGAATGTGGCCTCTGCCTCTCCGCCTGCCCGGTGGCGGGCAGTGATCCCCTATACCTGGGACCGGCTGCCCTGGCCGCCGCCTGGCGGATGGTGGAGGAGCCCCGCGGACGGGATCCCGCTACGGTCCTGGCATGGGTGGACCACGAACACGGCTGCTGGCGCTGTCACGCCGCCTTTGAATGCAGCGAGGTCTGTCCCTCCAACGTGGACCCGGCAGGGGCGATCATGGCCCTACGGCGGGAACTGACCCGTCGCAAGATCGGTCAGCTTTTCGGCAGAAGGTAGGAGGGGAACCCGGATGGTCCAAGAGCGCCAAACCTACGGCCTGATCCGTCGAAAGGGTGCCTGGAGCTGGCTCGATGTACGGGGCCGCCGACTGGGGGCCTGGGCCTTCGCCCTCAACCGGCTCACCGGCCTAGGCCTCGTCCTCTACCTGGTCATCCACCTGCTGGTGCTCAGCCTGCTGACCCAGGGGGAGAGCCGTTGGAACGATTTCATCGCTCTGGCGAAGAGCCCTGCTTTCCTCTTCCTGGACGTGGTGCTCTTCTTCGGCCTCCTCTTCCACGGCCTCAACGGCATCCGCGTGGCTTTGGTAGGGATGGGACTGGGTGTGGAGCGCCACAAGACCCTCTTCTGGGTCCTGATGACCATCGGTGCAGTGCTGTTGCTCCTTAGCGCTTGGAAGGTGTTCAGCAGCCCAGCTACCTGACTGTTGTTGCCCTCCCGCAGATCGCGCGGTGCCTGACAACAGCAATGGCTTATCGAAGGCTGCCGAGGACCCTGCGGGAGGATCTCGGGGAGTTCAGCGTCTGAGATCGGTCTGACAGGAGGGAAAGTTCCGATGGAACGCGGTCAACAGGGAACCCGAGGAGGGTGGCTCTGGCTGCTCCAGGCCCTTTCAGGGCTACTCCTCGTCCTGCTCCTGGCCCTCCACATCGTGGCCAACCACTTCATCGTCGAAGGGGGATTGCGCACCTACCAGGACGTGGTCGCCTACCTTTCCAACCCACTGGTCTTCGTGCTGGAGGTGCTCTTCCTGCTCACCGTCACCCTCCACGCCGGGTTGGGGGTACGGTCGGTCCTTCTCGACCTGGGGCTGAGCCCCACCGCCGAGCGCCGGGTCAACCTGGTCCTGACGCTGCTGGGCATTGTGGCGGTGGCCTACGGTGTGTGGCTGAGCCTCATGATCCAGGGAAGGGCCTAAGCAGAGATAGAGGCGGTCAGGCCAGGGCCAGGTGGGCGCGACGGGATGGCTGAAACGGCTCAGGACGGGAGGAGGCGGTCCGCCGGGGTCGTCGAGCGGGAGGAGGAAACAAAAGACACCCAATCCAGCCCATCCCCTCCGACAGGGGGATGGCTGAGCCGGCGGACCGCCCTCACCTTTTGCCTCCACCCTGGAGTTGATGGTCCGTTCCACCTGATCGGTGATTCCGGCACCCGCGTGCCGGGAGCGGGGGAGGGATTGCGATGTCCAAGACCATCGCCCTGCTGGGCACACTGGACACCAAAGGGGAAGAGTTCCGCTTCGTCAAGGAACTGATCGAAGCCCGAGGCCACCGGGCGCTGGTCATTGACACCAGCGTAATCGGTGAACCGGCTTTTGAAGCCGACGTAAGCCGCGAAGAGGTCGCCCAGGCCGGAGGGAGCAGCATTGAAGCCCTCCAGGAAAAAGAGGACCGGGGCGAGGCGATGCGAGTGATGAGCGCCGGGGCCGCTGCCGTCGTCCGGCGCTTGTACGATGAGGGACGCTTCGATGGCATCATGAGCATGGGCGGCAGCGGCGGCACCGCCGTGGCGACGGCGGCGATGCGCACCCTGCCCGTCGGCGTCCCCAAGCTGATGGTCTCCACGGTGGCGGCCGGCGATGTCAGCGCCTACGTCGGGACCCGAGACATCACGATGATGCCCTCGGTGGTGGACGTGGCCGGCTTCAACCGGATCAGCCGCCAGATCTACGCCAACGCCGCCGGGGCCATTTGCGGGATGGTGGAGACGGAACCGCCGCCGGCCGAGGAGAAACCCCTCATCGCCGCAACGATGTTCGGCAACACGACCCCCTGCGTCAACAAGGCGAGGGAGATCATGGAGGCCCACGGCTACGAAGTCCTCGTCTTCCACGCTACCGGCACCGGGGGGCGCACGATGGAAAGCCTCATTGAGGATGGCTACATCGCCGGCGTCCTGGACATCACCACCACCGAGTGGGCCGACGAGGTCTGCGGGGGTGTTCTCAGCGCCGGTCCCACCCGCCTGGAGGCGGCTGCCAAGACCGGCACCCCCCAGGTCGTCGTTCCCGGTTGCATTGATATGGCCAACTTCTGGGCCCGCGCCACGGTGCCCGAGCGGTATCAGGACCGCAACCTCTACGAATGGAACCCTAACGTCACGCTGCTGCGCACCAACGTCGAAGAGAACCGACGGATGGGCGAGATCTTCGCCGAGAAGCTGAACCAGGCAACGGGCCCGGTCGCCGTCTTCATTCCCTTGCGGGGCGTCTCTATGCTCGACAGCGAAGGGGAGCCTTTCTGGGATCCGGAGGCGGACCGGGCCTTCCGTGATGCCTTGAAAGCCAACCTGCGTTCCGACATCCCGGTTTACGAACTGGACCACAACATCAACGATCCCGAATTCGCCGAAGCCGTGGCCAACAAGCTGCTGGAGTTCCTGGGCTCGGCCTGAACCTGAGGATGACCGAGGCCCTTGTGTCCGAGAGAGGAGGCACACAATGGCTTTCATCACCCGCGAGGAAGCGCTGGCCCGTCTACGCAAGACGGTGGCCGAGGGCAAACCCATCATCGGCTGCGGTGCCGGCACCGGCATCTCCGCCAAGTTCGCCGAACGTGGAGGCGCCGATCTCATCATCATCTACAACTCCGGGCGCTACCGTATGGCGGGGCGGGGTTCCCTGGCCGGCCTGTTGCCCTACGGAGACGCCAACGCTATCGTCGTCGAGATGGCCGCCGAGGTGCTCCCCGTCGTCCAGGACACCCCCGTCCTGGCTGGTGTCTGTGGCACCGATCCCTTCCGGCTGATGCCCGTCTTCCTCAAGCAACTGAAGGAGATGGGCTTCACCGGTGTACAGAACTTCCCCACCGTCGGCCTCATTGACGGCGTCTTCCGCCAGAACCTGGAAGAGACCGGGATGGGCTACGACCTGGAAGTGGAGATGATCCGCCTGGCCCACGAGATGGATATGCTCACCTGCCCCTACGTCTTCGACGAGGAGCAGGCCGTCAAGATGGCCGAGGCCGGCGCCGATGTCCTGGTCCCCCACATGGGACTGACGACCAAGGGAGCCATCGGAGCCAAGACGGCCTTGACGCTGGAGGAAGCGGCCAAGCGGGTGCAGGCGATGCACGATGCCGCCAAAGCGGTCAACCCCGACATCCTCGTGCTCTGCCACGGCGGCCCCATCGCCATGCCGGAAGATGCCCAGTACATCTACGATCACACTGAAGGGGTCGTCGGCTTCTTCGGCGCGTCCAGCATCGAGCGGCTCCCCACCGAGGTCGCCATCCGCCAGCAGGTGGAGACCTTCAAGGCCGCACGCATCTAGCCCATTAGGCCCGGTGTTATCCTGCCCAAGGGAGGAGAGATTGTCCAAGCGAGCCCAACAACGGCGGAAGAAGCGGCTGAAACGGATCCAGGAGCAAGCCAGCCTATCCCCAGAGGCCGTTAACGATGAAGGCCAGCCCCCTTCGAAGAAGGCTCCAAGGCGCAAGCTGACCGAAGACGCCTGGATGAGCTGGCGCACGGGGCTCCTCCTCAATGGCCTGGTCAGCCTGGCCCTGGCCCTCTTCGTCGGCTGGCAGGTCTTCCCCGTCGGTGGGCTCAAGGAGGCCGTGCGATGGGGATTGATCGCCGGCCTCAGCATCTGGGTGGTCTTCTTCCTGACCCTCCGCTTCACGCTGTGGATTCGGAGAAGTGAGCTAAACCGATGAATGGTCCTCCTCAGCGCAGTGGCTACCAACCCCTAACTTGGGAACAGTTGGAGGGAACCATCGCCTTCTTCCAGGAGCGGTTGGTTGGCCAGCCGGAGGTGTGGGAAGGTTCAAGTTCGGCTGGTGACCGATGCCGATGACGGTGGGTCAAGCGGGAATTGACTGGGAGCGCCTCTGGGCTCCCTACGACGAGAGCACGTACAAGGAAGTGCTGACCTGGGTCCATCCCCAGGACGTGGTGCTGGAAATCGGGGCCGGTGATCTGCGGCTGGCCCGTCGGCTGGCCCGGACAGCCCGGCATGTCTATGCGATCGAGATTCAACCCGATCTGGTAGAACGAGGCCGGCGGGCTGGCCCGTTGCCCAACAACCTGACCATCATCGTCGGCGATGCCCGCCGGCTACCTTTCCCCGCCGGCATCTCCCTGGGCGTGCTCCTGATGCGCCACTGCCGGCACTTCGCCCTCTACGCCGACAAGCTGAGCGCCGTGGGCTGCCGACGGCTGGTGACCAACGCCCGCTGGGGGATGGGTGTGGAGGTGGTGGACCTGACGGCTCCCGCCCTCCCCTGGGAACAGGTGGGTATGGGCTGGTATGCCTGTCGCTGCGGGGCCATCGGCTTCGTGCCCGGCCCCCCCGAAGCGCTCACGCCGGCCCTGGAGGCCACCGTCCATCAGGTCCACCGTTGCCCGGCCTGCTGGCCCGCTAGCCGCCAACCGCTAGCCGTCAATCGCTGATCGCTATTCGCTACCATGAGCCAGGATTGGGACGAACTCTTCCGCCAAATGGATGAATGGACGCGGGCGATGGATCGCTTTATGGACCACATCGTCGGTGCCCGCCCGCCCGCGCCCTCCTTTGCCCTAGCCCGCTGGCGCCCGGCCGTCAATGTCTACGAAACCCGGGACGCCATCGTCGTCATCGTCGAGCTGGCCGGCGTAGATCCCGACGCGGTCACCGTCCGCTTCGAGCCGGGCCGGCTCCTCATCTGGGGGCGACGGCGCGAGGCCCTGTCAGAAGAGACCCAGACCATCCACCGGATGGAGATCCAGTCCGGCCCCTTCGCCCTTGAGATCCCGCTGCCCGGCGAGGTAGACCCGGAGCAGACCGAGGCCAGCTACGCCAACGGCTTCCTGGAAGTCCGGCTGCCCAAGCGGGCAGCCCCATCGAGGCAGTCCATCAC
>WFUY01000019.1 GCA_015484715.1 Thermoflexales bacterium
CTTCATGCCCCTGGCCCTTCGGGACCGCCCTGGGGAAGAGGCTCCCCCACCCTTGGACAACCCGGCCCCCTTGGACTACGAGCCGGTGGTGGACCCGGACCGACTGGAGCCTGATTCGGACATCTACGTCTTCAGCGTCCGGCGGATGGTGACCGTCTCACCTCTCAGCCTGGACCTGACGGCGCGGACCGACCTGAGGACCCTGGCCTCCCGTTTCGACACCCGTCGTCCTTAAGCCTCCCCAGGTCGGGCGCGCCCGGTGGCTGACATACCCTGATGGGACCTGCGGGAGGATCGCGAGCCGGTGATTACCCCTATCTAGGGAGATAGGGAGACGAGCCGTCCACGAATGGGGCACGAATACACGAATTAAGGACCGCCTCATTCGTGCATTTGTGAGAAATTCGTGGACGGCCTGTTACGGACCACTCTCTCGCTCCCTTGCGGGTAATCACCGCATCGCGAGCATTTGACAAGGTGGGGAGAGTGTGGTATCTTCTCTTCCCCGATGTGCCTATCAAGCCGATGAGGTAACTGTGCACCCTCCCGCAGGTTAGGTGCATTTCCGACGCGAAACCATGCTTCAAATAGCCCATCGGGGCTGAAAGCGCCCTCGACCGGTGACCTGCGGGAGGGTAGGCTGAATAGATACTCTCCAGCCAAGGTAGGTAGGCCCTGAGTTACGAGAGCCCAAAATCGGCCATCGAACTGGCCGAATTATACACGATTTCCCCAGAAGGACAACTCCGACAAGCCCCCTTCAGGCCTCGGTGACGAGGATCTCTTTCTCGCTGAACTCCTCGACCTGGTAGGTGTAAACCTGGATCCCCGGTTTCTGCCAGGCATCGGGAGGGAGGCCCGCCTTTGTACAGAGGTGAGCGAGGAAGGTAGGCGGATCGGGAAGCTTCTCCCAGACCTGAGGCAGAAAGGTCGCCCGGGTGAAGCCCTTCTGCAGGATCACCCCATCCACACCGGGACGCAGCTTGCGCACCAACTCCTCCGGAGAGGAGAACTCCAAGGGCTGCGGCGGGGTGAGCACGGAGACCTCGATCTCTACCTGGTCCAACTCCTCAGGGGTCAAAGGGTAAAAGCGGGGGTCATGAAAGGCTGCACGTACCGCGTTCTCGGCCACATCCACAGCCAGGGGGAGGTAGGCCTCGACGGTGCCGATGCAACCCCGCAGTTGGCCCTGGATGGTTAGCGTGACGAAGGAGGCGCCTTCCTCTCGCAAGGGCTCTGAAAGCCGGTCCAGGTCCACAGGAGGGGACGGCTGGTTGTACACCGCCCTGGTGATCGCTTCCCTGGCCAACTTCAGAAGAAACCGCTTGTCCTCCAAGGACAGTCGCTCGTCCATCGCTACCCCCTCCTTGACTCATCCTCCGTCCTGACGGGCTCCCGTGGGGAGGCCCTGGAGGTCTTCGTACCCCTCATTGTGGGCCTCGCTGGTCAGCGCTTCGCGCTCCATCGCCGCGATGTTGCGAGCAACCTCTTCGATAGCTACCCGTTGTTTGCGGTAGAGGTCCGATTCGCTCATCGCCAGCCGGTGGGCCACATCCCGCACCCGGCGACCCTGGAGGAACTTCATCTCCAGGATGTTGTAAAGGAGCCATTCGGCCCGCGTCATCTCCCGCTCTCCTTCGGGGCGCAACCGTTCAATGGCCTGCAGGAGAACGGCCCGGAGCGCCTTCACCGGATCGCCATCGTGGTCGGGCAACGCGCCCTGGACCACCCGAAGCTGCAAGAGTGGACTCCGGCTCAACTTCGGGCCTCCCCAGTAGTGACTCAGTGCATCCTTGACCCAGCGGGGAAAGTCGGGGGAAGTGGTCAAGTCCTCTTCAGGCTCTGCTACTGCCGGCACACCTGCATACCGAACCCGTCCCCGCTGGCGTTGAATCGCCTCAATCTCAGGGACCAACTGGTCCAGGGCAGCGAAGACAGCATGCTGGAGGTGCCAGTCCTCCAGCGCAACCTCGGCCTGAGCGATGAGGGTCTCCAGATCGGCCTGCTCCTCGGGGGTGAAGTCAGGACGGGGAGCCCGGGCCGAGAGCCCCAGCACACCGGTGACCACATCTCCCGCTTTGCTGCGCAATGGGCGCAGCCAGAAGCCGTCCCACAGGAAGAAGTCTCCCATCGGGATGAGGTGGTGGGTCCCGTTGTCCCGACCGGTCTCCAGGGTGACCAGCGCATCCCATTCCTCATCGGTCCAGCGCACGTGCTCCGGCTCCAGCGGCCCGCAGACGACCTCCAGGCGTGGACCGTCTCGGGTGAGGACGGCGATGAAGCCGGTGGGTGTCCGCAGCAAGTCGCACAGCCCCGTCAGCACGTTCTCCAGGAACTGTCGGAGATCGGTGCTGGTCAGCAGCCGTTCGTCGAGGGCTTGCAGTCGGGCGACCTCCTCCCGATCTTCCCGGTAGACCAGCCGATCTATGAGGGGCATCAGGCGGCTGATGAGGACCTGGAGGGTCAGGATGACGGTGGCAACGGCGAAGAGGGTGAAGAGGTCGCCAGGAATTCCAATGACCTCTTCCATCTGTCGCCCAATGACGATGACGGTCAGCACCGCCGAGGCGACCATAGGTCCTCGGAGCAGGTAGAGGATCATCCGCCGCTTGACCACCCGGTCGGGGGTAAGGACGCCGAAGTAGGCGACGCTGTAGGCCAGGAGAATGAGCATCAGGAGGACAGCCACGTTGCCGGTCACCAACAGGAACCAGAAGGTGATCTGGGGCAGGAAGCCGGGCCAACTGGCGATGAGCAGATAGGGGAAGATGCCGACGCCGGGCGCGACGAAGGAGAGGGCCATGTAGGTCATCCGCCGCCGGGACGTGGAGGTCAGACAGCGCTGGCGAGCCCGGTTGATGTTGACCGCCCCCCAGACCACGGTGAAGAAGTAGTAGAGGGCAAAGACCCCAAAGAGGGGGCCTGCCTTCAAGTGGGGAGCGCCCGGTGTCGCCACGCCGTCGCGGACGATCAGATCGGTCGTGGCAACGCCGATTAACCACAACAGCCCCAACAGATACCCCCCCGCCACAGCCCACCGTCGCCAGCGGGAGGCCGCGTTGGTCGTCTGCAACAGGGCATCGGAGAAGTGAAGGTAGGCAGCCGGCGCAAAGGCGATGCCTACCCACTGCAGACGCAACCAGGGCAAGATGGCCTCCAACGAGGTCAGCGGGAAGACGATCAGGTCCACCAGGTAGACGAAGGTGACGCAGAGCAGCAGCGTGATGAAGGAACGGGCCACCATGTTGCGCCGGTTGTAGGTCAGAATGTAGAGGATGAGCGCAACGGTGACGATGACGATGACCGAGGTCAAAAGCCGGTTGGCTTGGGCGAAGAGCAATTCCATAGCGAGAAACCACGGGTTGCACGGATCGCTACAGATGGCTTGTCACGGACCGTGAGCTTCCCCCTGCGCTCCGGCAAGGGCTGGATAGGAAAACGCTTTGGACCCCTTCTAGAGGGAGGAGCGCCTGGAAAGCCCTTTAGCGCAGGCTGAGCTCGAAGAAAAGCGCGATGTCCCGATCGGCGTAGTAACGATCGTGGAAGCCACAGAAGACAAACCCCCGGTGTTGAGCGAAAGAGATGGCCGGATGGTTCCGAGGCTGAACCTCCAGGATCAGCCGGCCCAATCCTTCCTGCTGAGCCCACTCCACAGCAGCCTGGAGCAGCGCCGTGCCCACACCCTGCCGACGGTGCTCCGGCGCAACCACCAGGTCCCCGATCCAGGCCACATCGTGCCAGGGCTGGGCGCTCAGCGTAACGTAGCCCAGAATGGGAGGTGGTTCCTCCAGATCAGCCCCCTCCTCTTCAGCAACGAGGAAGCCATCCCGGTGGTACCAGTCGGCCCGACGGGCTTCCAGGCTGCGCGGGTAGGGGACGTGCATCGGACGCGGCAGTTGGACCGATCGAAACGTAAAGGTCATCGCACTCTCCCCCTCCCCCACGAGGGGAAAGGTCAGGGGACGGGCTTCCATCTGCCAGACCCGATCGGTGACGTAAGAGGGATCAATGGCTAGACAGGTTTCGAGGTCTTCCCAACGGGCCGGGCGAATGTGCATTGGGTCGTCTAGTTGGGTGGTCGGGTGGTCATATCGTCGCGTAGTCGCCGTTGAATTCATTCTACCACCAGGGAGAGGAATTCGCAAGCTCCTTGACTGACTCGCCAACCTGGGGCATAATCCCCCGCACGAACCTCCGTTATCCCACGAGCCACCTATGCACGTCGTCATCAACGGCTGGTTTTGGAACCGCCCGGCGACAGGGAGCGGGCAGTACACCCGCCAACTCGTCCTCCACCTGGCCGAGGTCGAGCCGGCGCTGCGGATCACCGTGGTGATCCCCGGTTCCGCAGGCCCGCCC
>WFUY01000020.1 GCA_015484715.1 Thermoflexales bacterium
CTCCCGCTCGAAGCGGTCGGCCACCTGCCGGGCGATCCGGGCCGCGGCCCGATTGATCTCCAGCACCCGGTCCTGCAGGCCATACTCGGCCAGCGTGATCCGGTTGCTGCGGAAGGTGTTGGTCTCCACCACCTCGCTGCCGGCGGCGAAGTAGCCGCTGTGGACCTCGGCCAGCACGTCGGGGCGGGTGATGGCCAGGTAGTCGAAACAGCCGACGTACCGCTCACCGCCGAAGTCCTCGGCGGTGAGGGGGTACTTCTGCAGTTGGGTCCCGTTGGCTCCGTCGAAGACGACCACGTGATCGGCGATGGCCTCCAGGTAGCTTCTGCGCGGCATAGCTCCCACCTCTGGGTGTGACACGTGAGACGTGGAACGTGTTCGGGTTACGTGATGGGTGTTGCGTATGTGGGGGCATTATAGCCGGTTTTGGCCTTCTCAGCAAATCGGGTCTTGCCCAGGTGCGGAGCCGACAGGAAAGGGCGGCTCCCTGGCGCCGGGGAACCGCCCTTCCATCAGACCTGCCCGCGAGGAAGGAGATCGCGTGCGCGGTCAACGGTCCGGCGTCCGCCTGCTCAGGACCATCCTGGTGGCGTGCTAGTCCGTGCGGTTGAAGGCCCAGACGGCCGGCACCATGAAGGCGAGCCAGAAGAGGGCCAGCAGGACCACGTCGGTGGCGATGGGGTACAGGCGGACCATCTCCAGGACGAAGTCGGGGACGCTTCCCCGCAGAGCCACCTGGCGGATGGGGTCCACCCCGTAGGTCATCGGGTCCACCCTGGCCAGCCATTCCAGCCAGAGAGGAACTCCCTGCACGGGGAAGAAAGCCCCGCTCAGGAAGAACATCGGCATCAGGGTGAAGTTCATAATCAGGTGGAACCCCTCCATCGAGCGCATCCGGGAGGCCATCAGGACGCCTAAGGAGGTCATCGTGGCCGCCGTCAGGAGCATCAGCGCCAGGAGGACGACGATCTGGTCCAGGCTGAGGTGGACGCCGATGAGAGGGGCCAGCAGCAGGATGATCGCCCCTTGGAACATGGCGACGGTGCTCCCGCCGGCCACCTTTCCCAGGGCCACGACGATGCGGGAGACGGGGGCGACCAGCACCTCCTTCAGGAAGCCGAACTGGCGGTCCCACACGATGGAGACGGCGGAGAAGACGGCGGTGAAGAGGACGGCCATCGCGATGATGCCGGGGAAGAGGAAGGACTGGAAGTCCAGTCGTCCTTGGGCCAACCCCGTCATCGTCGGTGAGAGGCCGGCGCCGAAGATGAAGAGGAAGAGCAAAGGCTGGGCCAGGGAACCGATGATCCGAGACCGATCGCGGGAGAAGCGCAGCACATCCCGGTACCAGATGGTGTAGAGGCCCTTCAAATGTCGTCGCATCGCGGTTACCTCCTCGTCCCTCGCCAAGCCCGGGTGCGCAGCCGCATCCGCTCCACGGTGCTGCTCTCTTCCTCGCGGATGGTGCGTCCCGTCAGCCGGATGAAGACGTCCTCCAGAGTGGGACGGCGCAGGTTGATGCTCTGGACCTCGATGGTCGGCCCGGTGCCGTTGGAGAGCACCTGCACCAGCCGGGGGATGGCCTGGTCGCCCCGAGGGAGTTCCAGCACCAGGTCGCCGTTGACCTGGCGCACCTCCACGTCGAAGGCGGCCTGAAGCCGTTGGGCGGCCCCGGCGTTGTCGCTGGTGCGCAGGGTGATCACGTCGCCGCCGACCATCGCCTTCAGGTTGTCCGGACTGTCCAGGGCCACGATCTCGCCGTGGTCAATGATGGCGATGCGGTCGGCGATCTCTGCTTCCTCCATGTAGTGGGTGGTCAGGAAGATGGTCGTGCCTTCCTGCTCGCGCAGCCGGATGACGTACTCCCAGATGTGGCGGCGGGTCTGGGGGTCCAGCCCCAGGGTGGGCTCGTCGAGGAAGAGGACGCGCGGCTGGTGCAATAGCCCTCGTGCCATCTCCAGACGGCGCTTCATCCCGCCGGAGAAGGTGCGCACCAGGCTGTCGGCCCGGTCGGCCAGTTCCACCAGCTCCAAAAGCGCCGGCGCCCGCTGGTTGAAGAGATCACGGGGCATACCGTAGAGCATCGCGTGGAAGCGGAGGTTTTCCATCGCCGTCAATTGGTCGTCCAAGCTGGGGTCCTGGAAGACCAGTCCGATGGACCGGCGGACGGCATCGGGATCGCGCCGGATGTCGTGGCCGGCGACCAGGGCAGTGCCCTCCGTGGGGCGCAGGAGCGTGCAGAGCATATTGATGGTCGTCGTCTTGCCCGCTCCGTTGGGTCCCAGGAACCCGAAGATCTCTCCCTGCTCCACGTCGAAGGTGACGCCCTTGACGGCGACCAAGTCGCCGAACTTGCGGACCAATCCTTGGGCTTCAATCGCTTTCATCGTCCCTCCCAATCTGTACGCTCGCGGATCTATTCAGCCTGCCCTCCCGCAGGTCACCGGTCGAGGGCGCTTTCAGCCCCGATGGGCTATTTGAAGCACGGTTTCGCGTCGGAAACGCGCCTAACCTGCGGGAGGGTGAACAGTTACACGCGCTCGGTGATTCCCGAGGGGCCTTTCGTGGGGAAGTCGGCGGCGAAGAGGCGGTGGAGAACTTCCAGACCGGCGGCCAACTGCTCCCGCTCCTCGGCCGACAGAGTGGCGATCCTCTGGGCCAGCCGCTCCTCAATCTCGGCGTGAACCCGCAAGAAGAGGGCCCGGCCCTCGTCGGTGAGGCTCAGCAGCACCCGACGGCGGTCCTTCGGGTCCTGACTGCGGGCGACGAGGCCGCGCTCGACCAGGGCGGACACCGTCCGGGACATCGTGGGCAGGCTGACCGCCTGGCAGCGGGCCAAGTCGCTCATCCCCCGAGGCTCTCGGTAGAGCAGTGCCAGCACCCGATAGTGGGGCGGGACGAAGTTGCTCTCTGTCATGCGGCGCATCCGGGCGTGGACGGCACGCATCGCCAGGGGGATTAGTTCCAGGATGCGGCGGGCCAGTTGTTCGTTGGAGATCACCGGAGCTCCCTTTCTTGATGTTGTTACTGCTAACGGTTAGTAGGGCTAATTATATCATTCGTGGTCTGATTCGTCAACCGTGGACCGCATACGACCGCCGACCGGGGGAGGCACCGGGGAGTGAGGCACCGAGGACCGAGGAGTGGGAGACAAAGGGCAGGGCGCGAGGAGCGAACGACCGCTGACGGCCGACCGCTGACCACCGACTACGGACTGCGGACTGTGGACTGCGGACCAAGCGACCAAAGGACCACCTTGGCACTTGGATGTCCCCGTGTTATAATCCCCTCCGCTATCTCCAGAATCGAAAGGAGGGTTCAGCGTGGCCACGGCTTTGAACATCGCTCAGATCATCGTCTCCATCGCCCTCATCGCCCTGATCCTGCTCCAGGCCAGGACCTCGGGCGTGGGCGGCGTCTTTGGAGGCAGCGATACCTCGGTCGTCCGCACCCGGCGCGGTGTGGAGCGGACGATGTTCAACCTTACCATCGTCCTCTCCATTGTCTTTTTCCTCGTCACGCTGCTCAACGTCATCCAGAGCGGCTAACCCCCGCCGATCCGTTGACCTGTTGACCCGCTCACCCGCTGCACCGTGATCCGATACATCCGCTGGCAGATCATCCTGGTGGTCACAGGGGTCGCCTTGCTGGCCACCTTGCTCATCTACGTGGCCTTGAACTTCTCCACCGTCTGGGTGCCGGCCCGGGGCGGGACTTACGTGGAAGGAGTGGCCGGTACGCCCCGTTACCTGAACCCTCTCCTCTCCAACCAATACGTCGTGGATGGCGACCTCTGTGCCCTCCTCTTCAACGGACTGACCAAACTGGATGAGCGGGGGGAGGTCGTGCCGGACCTGGCCCTGCGATGGGAAGTCTCCGACGATGGGCTGACCTACACCTTCGAGCTGCGCCAGAATGCCCGCTGGCACGACGGTCGTCCCGTCACTGCCGACGACGTCCTCTTCACCGTCCGGCTGCTCCAGGATCCCGACTTCCCCGGCTCTCCCGACCTGAGCACCCTCTGGCGCTCCGTCAAGGTGGAAAAGGAGGGGCTGTGGACAGTCCGTTTCACCCTCCAGCAGCCCTTTGCTCCCTTCCTGGACTACACCACTATTGGACTCCTCCCGGCCCACATCCTGGAAGGGGTCACGGCAGCTCAGCTCCCCGATCATCCCTTCAACCGGCAGCCGGTGGGCACCGGTCCCTTCCGCCTGGCGGAGATCGTCACCGAGGAGGGGGAGCCCGCCTACGCCATCCTGGAGGCCAACCGACAGTTCTATGGCCCCGTCCCGATGCTCGACCGCATCCAGTTCAAGTTCTACCCCAGCGACCAGGCGGTCGTCCGGGCCTACGAAGCGGGCGAGGTGGCGGGCATCGGCCACGTTCCCCCATCGGCCCTGGCCTGGGCGCGGACGAACCCTTCCCTGAACCTCTTCACACTGCCGCTGGCCGGCTACACCCTGGTCTTCCTCAACCTGCGCAACGACGAGGTTCCCTTCTTGCAGACGCCGGAGGTCCGGCGGGCACTGCTCTATGCCCTGGATCGGCAGGCCCTGATAGACGAGGTGTTGGATGGGCAGGGCATCGTCGCCCACAGCCCCATCCTGCCGGGGACGTGGGCCTACAACCCCGAGGTGCGGAAGTATCGCCTCAACCGGGAGCGCACGGTGGCGCTGCTGAAGGAAGATGGCTGGCAGCCTTCTACCTCCTCGGAGAGCGAGTGGCCTACTGGCTGGACCAAAGAGGGGCGACCGCTGGCCTTCTCTTTGCTCACGGCAGATGACCCGCAGCAAGTCGCCCTGGCCGAGGCGATGGCCAAACAGTGGGCCACCGTGGGCATCCAGGTCTCGGTAGAAGCCGTGCCCCCGACCGACCTGCAGGACCGCCTGACTGCCCGGCAGTTCCAGGCCCTGCTGGTGGAACTGATCCTGCCGGGCGACCCCGACCCTTATCCCTTCTGGCACCAGACACAGATCGAAGAAGGGCAGAATTACGCCGGTTATGACAGCCGCGATGTCAGCGAGTGGCTGGAGGAAGCCCGCCAGACGACGGATCGCCGCCGCCGCCGCGAACTCTACTGGCTGTTCCAAGAACGCTTTGCCGAAGATGTGCCCTCCCTGCTGCTCTACCACCCTGTCTACAACTACGCCGTGGATCAGAGCGTGCGAGGGGTGGAAGTAGGGCCGCTGAACCGGCCCGGCGACCGTTTCCGCAGCGTGGCCTCCTGGTACATCCAACTCCGGCGGGTGATCCGGAGCGAAGCCTCGGCCCGAATAGTCCCCGGTCCTTAGTCCTCGGTCCTTGGTCGGGTGGTCGC
>WFUY01000021.1 GCA_015484715.1 Thermoflexales bacterium
CCCTGAGCAGTCGCATCTACAGAAACTGAAGCATTGCCACTAAGGCTAAGTGGAGTAGAGGGAAACTGCTCGTACACGCCGCCTTCCAACTTTTCATACACAAGGCCGCGGGTAAGAGTCCAACTAGCACCGGCGGTCAGCTCACCGTACCCGACCTCGCGGTTGTTTCCGTCTTCGATGACATAGAAGATCCCCTCGCCATCGTTGAAGGCGTCACTAAACGCAACATACCCAGCCGGCGGCGTCCCGTCGAGCGTGATGGTGCCCGTCCCCGTGGTGCTGGTCCCTTGCTTGACCCAGTTGGCGAGCATCAGTCCACCTCCTCGCGGACAACCCCGAAGTAGAGGGGAGGAGGAAAGCCAAGCCGCAGACAGGCCCTGTACAGAGGGGGGAGATCTTCCGGGGGCCCGTAGGACCACCAGTGGCGCCCATCACGGGACCAGGAGACGTGTGGCCACCAGCCCCGCTTCTTCCCACCGAAGATATAGTGGGTAGAGCGGCGGAAGCGGACGTAGCCGCCGTGCCGGAGCCACATCCAGAGGGCCCAGAGGATGCAGTTGGAGGGGAGCCTCACAGGAACCTCCGGATGCTGATCAGGAACCAGGCGATAGCCCCGGCAACGCCGATAGCTATGCCGAGGATGAGAAACAGCCACTTCATGGCGCACTCCGAACGAACGGGTCGGACCAATACTGCGCGGCAGTGACTGCGCCGACAGGGTCCCCCGCCTTGATCTCGAGATCGACCTGGGCACCCTCCTCCGACATGCCCTCCTGGAAGAGGCTGCGAGCGACGCGGTACCAGTAGGCGGCCCGGTCGTTGTCGCCGAGGGTTAGGTAGATCCAGGAGGCTGCGAGTGCTATGATCAGATCGTCCTTCTCGTCTAGGTCCGATTTGTCGGTGTCAGCGGACAGGTCGGCCGGCCAGACCGTGCAGCGCAGACGCCAGGTGTACTGCTTGTCTGGGATCGGGTAGAATTCGATCTGATCCTGCCACTTCGTGTAGTGGGTGGGGCGCCCGCGCCGGCTGGTCTCTACCGATGACAGGAACTTATCCCACTGTCGGGGAGGGACATAGGTAAGCTTGCGGCTGTTCGCGCCGTCCTCGAGGACTAGGGAGTGGACCTTCCGGATGTTGGCCGGGAGGGCGAGGAAGCGATCGTCCGGGTTGTTGTTGTAGAAGTTGGTGGCTTTGTAAGTGCGCCGAAGCTCGTCAAAGTCCCATAGGCGAGCGGCTCGGACCTGCGCGAGGTTGATGGCCCGGGCCAGGCGAGCGTCCTGGTCGGTGCGGCCGCCTAGGGCCGTCCGAAGCTCATCTTTGAGGTCGGCGAGGGTTAGAGTGCCCATGTGCCCCTCCCATGTTCACTCAGTGAACGCTCCCTCTTTCGAGAGAAGAGGGAGGGGGCGGGCCGGAGCCCGCCCCCACCCGAGGCTCAGAAGGGGCAGTTGAGCGCGACCTTCTTCCCTGCTACATCCACCGCCGCCGCGATCGGCAACCCGTTCAGGGCACCGCTCGTGGTATTGGCGGTGGCGAGGGTCAGGGTCTTGTCGGTCGTGCCGGCCATCAGCGGAGCACCCTCGCCGGGCGTGCCACCGAGGGCCTGGTTGGCTACGGCCGGGCCGGCGATCTGAATCCAGCAGTACTCGGCGGTCCCGGCCGTGCCGTTCACGCTCGCCACCAGCAGGCCCGCCCCGACCGGCGCCGTGTCCGCGTCCGTGAAGTCGGTGACGACCGTGTGCTGGTCGTACCCGTTCGCCGCATAGGCGACGAGGTCCCCAGCGACGCCGGCCACGGTGGCCGTACTGTTGAGGAGCTTGACCCACTTGTAGATCTTGTTCCCCTCGATCCGGATCGTCCCCACCCCCTCCTTGTCGGTGGACTCGACCGCGGTGAGGGGAGTCGCAAACACCTTCTTCTGTCCGGCAGGCATTGCTCTACCCTCCCACTATCAGGCAGTGTCGATGCCGTAGATCACGCCCTGGCAGCGCCGGCGGCTCACCGTGAGCTGCATAGCGCTGACGATCTGGGCGGCCCGATCGTTCACCTGGTCGGGGATCGCCTTCCACTCCGTCATGTCGAAGAAGAGGGCGGGGTCGTAGACCAGGCTGATGAACCGGGTGTTCAGGAAGTACATGCGGTTCCCGCAGGACGGGCTCCAGACCATGGGGATACCCTTGAACACCTGGTTCTGGAAGCCGGCATCACCCAACTTGTTGTTGGTGATCCGGTAGTAGGAGAGCAGGTTGTCCTCGTAGAACTCGTAGGGCTGCTGCCCGCACACGATGATGTCGGGCGCGTCCATCTTCAGATTGTTCATGGTGTTGTTCAGCATCTTCCGCATGTTCTCAACACCGGAGGATGCGAACGAAACACCGGTCATGTTGATGGACTGGTTCCGCCACCACGAATTCGCGCTCTGGTCGATGCCGCCGACGGTGCTAGCGACCGTCGGGTCGTCCTGCACGAGGTGGAGCAGCCCGTCCATCGCGTTCTGCGAGGACCCTTCGCCTGCGAACAGGCGGGACTCAAGCTCCGAGATCAGAGAATCGCGGGCGTTCTGGAGCTTTGCCATCATCAGGTTGATGATCTGGTTCTTCCCGCGGTTCTTCTGATCATCGACGCCGAAGCGGACGATGGACGCGACGAGGTACCGCCACTCGTAGTAGGCGACGGTCAGGAACTCCTGATCGTTCAGGCTGACCGTGCCACCACGGCCGATCCACGTCACGTTATCGTTCTTGGCGTACTGCAGGGGCTCGGCGATGAAGCGGCCTCCCGAGACCGTCTTCATCTTACCCTTGCTCTTGAGCCAGAAGTAGAAGGGGGTGGCGTCGAAAATCTGATCCGCCACCTGGCTCTTCATGTTCTGCCAGGTGGTGGTGTATAGATTGTCGAGCGCCTCTACGAGAGTGCCAGGCATTGCTCAGTCTCCTCTACTCTTGTGCGGCGAAGACATCGCCGAAGCGGGCCTTCACCTCCTCGAAGGCAGCTTCTGCCGCCTTCTCGGGCGGGAGCTTACCCCGCGCAGCGGGCGCGGGTCCACTCGTAGGCGTGAGCCCCGCGAACCGGGGCCGGGCACCCTCGTTGCCCTCGTCCTTGTCGTCCTTCCGCTGGTACTTGGCGGCCAGTTCCTCGGCCTTCTTCGGGTTCTCCTGCTTTGCCAGGAGATAGGCGCGGCGCGGGGAGATGCCGGGCATCTCCTGTGCGATCTTGATCATCTCCTCGCGCCATTCCCAGAAGTCCGGGTGTTGCTTCTCGAGCTGCGATATTTCTTGGAGGACCTTCTCCTCCTCCGTGCGAGCCCGCACGGACTGCACCTCCTGCAACACCTTCCCAACGCGTTCCTCGACCCGGCGCTCGAGCTTCCGCTCGATCAGGTCGAGGAGTTCCCGACGGCTCATAGTTTCGAGTTCGTCGGGGGAGGGCCAGCCCTCCTCGCGCTCTGACTCTTTGACACTCCCCGGCTCGGAAAGTTCCTCACCGGACTCGCCCTGCGAACCCGGGCGGGCTGAGGAGAGGATCTTCTGGGCCAACTCCTCCTGCTGCTGCTGTATATCCTGTACGGACTTCGCTAGGACGGAGATAGCCCTACTCATCTCCTCGATATACGGGGGCATCGACTCGCCCTGCGAGCCGGCCTGCTGCTCGGACTCAGTGCCCTCCTCGTGGGCCTGATCCTCGGTTTCTGCCTCTGTGCTGGACAGGTTCTCGGGGTCCATAGGTCACCTCACTTCTTCCCACGACCAGCCTTGCTGGCCTCCTGCTGCTTCCGACGCATTGCTTGGCGGAGGGCGAGCGGTACCTTCAGGAGGAGGGACTCCACCCGGCGCATTGAGATCGGCTCCGGGTTCAGGA
>WFUY01000022.1 GCA_015484715.1 Thermoflexales bacterium
ATCCTGTGGTCTGGTCTTCGTAGGGCTGTTCCTGGCCCTGGGGCTGGGGGGGCTCCTGAGCGGCTGCGGCCCCAGGCCCACGCCGACGCCGGCCCTCTCCCCCCAGGAGATCGCCCAGCGGGCTGCCCAGGCGATGCTGGAGGTCCAGTTCCTCCACTTTCGCATCGAGCGGAGCGGGGCCATCGCCTACCTGGACCCGGCCTACAAGACGATGGTCTTTCGGCGGGCCGAAGGGGATTTTCAACGTCCCGACCGCATGCGGGTCCTGGTGCGCATCGCGACGCCGGAGGGCTTCACCCTGGACGTGGGGGCCATCGCCCTGGGCGATGAGCAGTACGCCACCAACCCGCTGAGCGGCGATTGGGAGCAGATTCCCCCGGAGTGGGGCTTCAACCCGGCCCACCTCTTCGACCCTGAGGTGGGCATCGAGCGGCTGATGGAGGAGGGACTGCGCGACCTGACCTTGGTGGGTGTGGAGAAGGTCGAGGGGGTCTCTGCCTACCACCTGGCCGGCCGGGCCACGGGGGAGCGGGTGGTGCTGCTCACCCAGGGGCTCATCGGCCTCAGCGGTGACGTGGAGGTCGAGGTGTGGGTGGGGAGCCAGGACTTCCTCATCCGGCGGGTGCGGATTGTGGAGCCGGCCACCGACCCCCAGGACCCGACCGTCTGGGAGATCACCTTCTCCCGGCTGGGGGAGCCGGTGGAGATTGAGCCGCCGATCTGAAGCGTGAAGCGTGAGGCGTGAGGCGTGAAGCGTGGGGCGTGAAACGTGAAGCGTGAGGCGTGAAATGTGAGGCGTGATGATGCGAGATGTAGAACGCCGTCTGTTGGCTCCTTACCTCATCCTGGCCCTCATCGCCTACGGGGTCTTCATCGCTGCCGACGACCTGACCGTCGTCTCCACGATGCTCCCCCAGATGATCGTGGACCTGGAGATCCCCATCCCGTCGGGATTGGACCAGGCGGCTTGGATTGTCAACGCCTACCTGATCGCCTATGTGGTGACGATGCCCTTTATGGGGCGGGTGTCGGACCTCTACGGACGGCGCTTCGTCTTCGTGGTCAGTCTGCTCCTCTTCGCCGCCGGCTCCCTCTGGGTTCCCCTGGCCCCCAACCTGACCTGGCTCATCGTGGGGCGGGCCATCACCGCGCTGGGAGGCGGGGCGATGGTCCCGGTGGCGATGGCGATCATCGGCGATGTCTTCCCCCCCCGGCGGCGGGCCTTTGCTATGGGGCTGTTGGGGGCGGTGGACACCGCCGGCTGGATCTGGGGCCCGCTCTACGGAGCCCTGCTCGTCCGCTACCTCAACTGGCGCTGGCAGTTCTACATCAACATCCCCGCCAGCCTGGTGGGAGCGGTCCTGGCCTACTACGCCTTAGCCGGCCTCCAGCCTCACGAGCGGGACCGAAGGCTGGATTGGGCAGGGGCGATCCTGCTGACGGCCGGACTGATTTCCCTGAATGTGGCCCTCATCCGCAGCGGCGGCGGGGCCAACGCGCCTACCAGCTTCGAGGCGCTGGTGACTCAGCGTCGGGATTCTGCTCCGGTGTTTCCCCTCTACGGGGTGGCAGCCCTCGCCTTCGGCCTCTTCGCCTGGGTGGAGAGGCGGGTCGGACGCCCTCTCGTGGACTTGGCACTCCTCCGGCTGCGGAACTTCAACCTGGCCGGTCTGGTCAACTTGACCACCGGCTTCGTCCTCATCATCGCGATGGTGGACGTTCCCCTCTTCATCAACGTCATCCTGGCCGAGGATGTCCGTTCGGCGGCCGTTGCCAGCGGGCGCGTCCTCTCGGCCCTGACCGTCTCGATGGCCCTGGCCTCGGTCCTGGGCGGGTGGCTCTGTCAGCGGTGGGGGTACCGGCTGCCCACGCTGCTGGGGCTGGTCAGCACTCTGGGCGGGTTCCTCTTGATGGGCCGTTCCTGGGACCTGGGTGTGGGGTACGGGGAGATGGCAGCTCAGTTGGCCCTGGTCGGCCTCGGCTTCGGGCTGGTCATCTCGCCGGTGGCGACGGCCGTCGTGGACAGCGCCTGGATGGAGCAGCGGGGGGTCGCTTCGGCGTTGGTCATCCTCCTGCGGCTGATGGGGATGACGGTGGGCCTCTCTGCGCTGACGGCGTGGGGGCTGCACCGATTTGGGGTCATCACCCGTAGCCTGCCTCCCATCCCGCTGGCCGACACGGCGGCCCAGGTGCAGCGGGGGATGGAGGTCACGGCCCGCATCATCCGGGAGCTCTTCCTGATCTCGGCCCTGGTCACCGCTCTCGCGCTGGTGCCGGCCATCCTGCTGCGCCCTCGGACTCTTTCGCCGGGACAGAAGGTGGATGAGGGGTGAAACGTGAACGTGAAGCGTAAAGACGTGGAGCGTAAAGACGTGGAGCGTAAAGACGTGAAGCGTAAAGACGTGGAGCGTAAAGACGTGAAGCGTAAAGACGTGAAGCGTAAAGACGTGAAGGTAAAGGTAAAGGAGGGAAGTCAATGAAGATTCTGGTCACAGGAGGTGCTGGCTACATCGGCAGCATTGTGGTGGAAGAGTTGGTTCAGGAAGGTGAGGAGGTCGTCGTCTTCGACAACCTGCTCTTCGGTCATCGGGAGGCCGTCCATCCGGCGGCGACCTTTGTCTTCGGCGATCTGGCGGACCGGGCCGCTGTGCACGATCTCTTCGAGAGCCACCGCTTCGATGCGGTGATGCACTTCGCCTCCCACACGCTGGTGGGCGAGTCCATGCGGAAGCCCTTTCTCTACCTGGGAGCGAACGTGACCAACGCGCTGAACCTGCTTCAGGAGGCCGTGGACCACGGGGTGCGCCGTTTCATCCTCTCCTCCACGGCCAACCTCTTCGACCGGCCGGAGCGGATCCCCATCACCGAGGAAGAGCGGATCGTCCCCGGCAGCCCCTATGGGGAGTCCAAGTTCATCATCGAGCGCTTTCTGCACTGGCTGGATCGGATCTACGGCTTCCGCTACGCGGCCCTGCGCTACTTCAACGCGGCCGGCGCCTCCCCCACCGGAGAGCGGGGTGAGGATCACAACCCGGAGACCCACCTGATCCCCCGGGTGCTCCAGGTCGCGCTGGGCCAGCGGGAGAAGATCACCATCTTTGGAGACGACTACCCGACCCGCGATGGGACACCGGTGCGCGACTACATCCACGTGACCGACCTGGCCCAGGCCCACATCCTGGCGCTGCGGGCGCTGGACGAGGGGAGCCGGACCTACAACCTGGGCAACGGGCAGGGCTTTACGGTGAGGGAAGTGATCGAGGTGGCGCGGGAGGTGACGGGTCACCCGATTCCGGCGGAGGTGGGGCCGCGCCGGCCGGGCGATCCGGCGGTGCTCATCGCCAGCAGCGAGAAGATCCGCCGGGAGCTGGGCTGGGAGCCTCGCTACCCGGACCTGCGGACCATCATCGAGCACGCCTGGCAGTGGCACCGGACCCATCCCTATGGCTATGCTTCGACAGGGGAAAGCGGATGAGCCCGTTTAGTCCCCTCGCAGGCGCACGGCGGGGTCGCCCAGCAGGATGTAGTTGCGGGCGTCGTTGCGGGCCGTCCACCAGCCCACCAGGTCCTGGGGCGGCACCGACCAGCCAAAGGAAGCCCGCTCCAGGAGTTGCGAGAGCTCCGTCGAGACCTCGGCGAAGCGCTGGTTGAACCCCTCCATCGCGTGCCCCACGGTCCAGCCGGCCAGGATTTTGCCCAGGGCGTCCTTGAAGACGTTGAGCTGGGTTCCTGCCCGCCCCCACACAAAGGAGTATCCCCAGGCCCGCTCCACGTGGCCGATCACGGCCAGCGCACCCCCCTGGGGATGGGCCAGGA
>WFUY01000023.1 GCA_015484715.1 Thermoflexales bacterium
CAGATGTGTATAAGAGACAGGCCGTGGGGGAGGGCGTCGGCGTATCCGTTGGCGTTGCGGTGAGCGTTGGGGTAGCCGTGGCCGTGGGGATCGGCGTGGGCGTCGGCGAGGGGGGGCTCAGGTAGAGCAACAGGCTGGGAGTGCGCACCCCCAGGGCGTCGGCCAGTTGGGCCAGGGGGCGGATTTGGCCACCGGGGCGGCCTTCGTTGACGTAACGTTGGGCCAAGGTTGCCACCGTCTGACCGATCTGCGGATCCTGCAGTCCTTCTAGACGGGCGACCGCTCGATCGAGGTCCCCATCCATCGCGTAGTTGATGGCCACCAGGTTGATCCAGAGTTCCTTGTAGGCAGGATGCAGGTCTACGGGATCGGCGTTGATGTAGCGGACGGGATCTATGCCCCAACTGTAGGCCAGGCCGGCGGCCAGCCCTAGCGCGATGCCGAGGACCAGAGCACCCAGGGTGCGGAGGGGAGATCGCATCGTCAACCCTCCCCCTCGCCGGAAGGCCCCTCTGCAGGCCCCTCCAGGTAGGGAGCCATCACGGGCGTCGCCACGCCCAGATCGCGGGCCAGCCGGACCAGCGGGATGATGACGTCGGCGGGCCGGCCCTGGGCGATGGCCTGTTCCGCAACCTGAACCAGGAAGGCCGGGCCGGCGCCGGGGGCCACCAGGTCGAGCTGCTGCCGGGCCTGCTCCAGGTCTTCGTCGCGGGCGTAGGCCCCGCCGACCATCACCACGTACTCCCAGCGGTAATCATCCCGCAGGTCGAAGAGGTCGGTGTTGGTGTAGCGGACAGGCCAGGCGACCCAGCCGATCCAGAGGCCCAACCCCAGGCCCAGCAAGAGGCCCAGGGGGAAGAGAAAACGGAACCGCAGAAATCGCCGCCCTGATGGCGCGGGCGGGGAATCGTCTTGGTCCAAGGGGGTGTAGAGGTCCACAGCCTGCCTCTCCCAAAGCGCGTAGACGCTTGCGGTGAAAAGAGAGGGGGCTGCCCTGGTGGCACAGCCCCCAATTGGTGCCGGAGGTGGGAATCGAACCCACATGGGCCAAGCCCACGCGATTTTGAGTCGCGCGCGTCTGCCTGTTCCGCCACTCCGGCACTGTTAAAAGTATACCCCAAAAGTCCGGGAGCGTCAACCTCCGGATACGCGGTGATTACCCATAAGTGAGCGAGAGAGTGGTCCGTAGCAGGCCGTCCACGAATTTCTCACAAATGCACGAATGAGACGGTCCTTAATTCGTGTATTCGTGCCCCATTCGTGGACGGCTCGTCTCCCTATCTCCAAAGATATGGGTAATCACCGGCCGGATACCTGTTGACGGCCAGGGAGGGCTTGTAGGTCGTTACCTCTCAACCTGGTGCGGCTTGGACTGGACGGAAAGGGACGATTGGGCTATAATAATCCCGCTTTTCCCCAACTTGAGCCACCATCCACGCCGATCCTGAACGTTTTCGCTTTCCACATATCGTTGGAGTGCCCTCTCCTCGACATTTCAGGCGCTTTTCGGTTCTCTGCAAAGCTAAGGAAGGACAAGTATGTCTGAACTGGAAACGCTGGCCGAGCAGATTCGGAGGTGTACGCTCTGCCCTTTGCACAAAGGGCGCACCCAGGCGGTGCCCGGCGAGGGACCGGAGGATGCGGAGATCGTCTTCATCGGTGAAGCCCCTGGCTTTCACGAGGACCGGCAAGGACGCCCCTTCGTGGGAGCTTCGGGGCAGTTTCTAGACGAGCTCCTGCAACACATTGGCCTGGATCGAGCCAAAGTGTACATCACTAACGTCATCAAGTGTCGTCCCCCGGGCAATCGGGATCCTCTCCCAGAGGAGATCGCAGCCTGCCGCCCCTATCTGGACCGGCAGCTTGAGATCATCCGCCCCAAGATGGTGGTGACGCTGGGCCGGTTCTCGATGGCCCGATACTTCCCCAACGCCCGCATCTCCCAGATCCACGGCAAGCCGAAGAAGATCGGTGGAGTGCTCTACTACCCGATGTACCATCCTGCTGCAGCGCTGCACCAGCCGAGCTTGCGCCGCACAGTGGAAGAGGATATGAAGCGCATTCCTGAGTTGCTGGCTCGGATGGACCAGATTGAGGAGCAGGAGGAGAAGCCGGTGGAGCAGGCAGAGCAGCTGAGCCTATTCTGACCCTTGGCCATGTTCTCGCCGTTCTCTATTGGGGGGGTCCTCACGAGCTGTCTTGGAATTCGAAAGGCCCCGGGGAGGATGGGTGACCTTCCCTCTCGCTTTCGATCCTTACTAAGGAGGTTGGGTGCACGCAATGGAAGACGAAATTGATCTGCGGGAGTACATAGCTGTCTTAATCCGTCACTGGCGGATGATTGCAGGGTTGGCGCTGATTGCGGCTGTGACGGCAGCAAGCGTTAGCTTCTTCATCCTGCAACCTCAGTACGAGGCCAAGGCGTTGGTGGCTGTGACCCAGCCGCGCTACGTGATGCGCTTCGATGAGCGCTTTGAGACGGTGAACAACATCCAGCCGGCCTACAAGGCTTACCCCACTCTTGCCACCAGCGATGAACTGTTGCAGCAACTGCTGGAGGGGATGGACCCGCCTTTGCCTCCTGAGAAGGCATCTTTGCAGAGGCTGCGGGGGATGCTTAGCGCATCGTCAGGGAGCGACCCCAGCATCGTCATCCTGACGGCGCGTTCCAGCGATCCCGCTGAGGCAGCCCGCGTGGTGAATGCGTGGGCGGAACTTTTCGTCCGCCGGGCCAATGAGATCTATGGGGAGAGCAGCGAACAGCTGGCCTTCTTTGAGGCGCAGCTGGCCCAGGCGGATGCGGACCTGAAGGCAGCAGAGGAGGCGTTGATAGCCTTCCAGGCCCGCAACGAGGCGGCGATCCTCCAGGCCCAACTGAATTCAAAGAAGCAGTCCCAGAGCGAGTATCTATCGGCCCAGCGGGCCATCGTTCGGATCATTCAGGATGCCCAAAGTCTCCGGGAGCAGTTGTCAGCCCGGCCGGCCGGAGAGCAGGTCTCGCTGGGGGATGATTTGACCACCCTCTTCTTGGAGATCCAGGCTTTTAACACCCGGACGGCGACGCCCATTCAGCTTCAGGTCGCGGGTTCTGAGTCGCTTTCGGGCAAGACGGTGGGCGAGGTCCGGGCTTTTCTGGACGATCTAGTACGTACATTGGAGAACAAATCTGCAGAAATTCAGAAGGACCTAGATGCCCTGAAGCCGGAGATCCTGAGCTTGCAGCGCTCTCTCCAGGAGGTTAATACCGAGAAGGAGCGTCTCAGCCGCGCGAAGGAAGTGGCGCGGGAGACCTATATGGCCCTGGCCCGTAAGGTCGAGGAGGCCCGCATCGCCGCTCAGGATACCACGGGGGAGGTCCGCTTGGCCAGCACCGCGGCCGTGCCCGAGAGGCCGGTGAGCCCTCGTAAGCTGTTGAACACCTTGGTGGCGGGAGTGTTGGGTCTGATGGTGGGCATCTTTGGGGCCTTTGTGGTAGAATACTTCTCAGAACCCCTCCCGGTGGCAACACCCAGGGCTTCGGAGTCAGAGGCAAGGGGGAGGTTAGAGCAGACTGTGGCAGAAGTGGCCTCCCCAGGGGAGTAGGAGAGGGCAACGGTTTGCCGTGAGAAAGGGGCTGTCGGACGGCGCTCCAAGGGCTGAGGGTAAGGGATGGTTTCCACCCCAAGGGGAAGAGCATCATGGCGATTTTGGAGAGGCTGAAGCTCCGGCTGGCGGAGGCTTTTGAAGAGCACCAAGCGGCGATCTTGGCTGAGGTGATCGCGGAGGCTTATGATGGCTTGGTGAAGGCGAGCGACTTCAACGAGCTTAAGGAGATCGTCCGAGACCTGGCCGAGGCCCAACGGGATTTGGCCGAGGCGCAGCGGGGGAGTGAGGCGCGGCTGACGCGGCTGGAGGAGACGGTTGCGGGGCTGGCCGAGGCGCAGCGGGCGAGCGAGGCGCGGCTGACGCGGCTGGAGGAGACGGTCGCGGGGCTGGCCGAGGCCCAGCGGGCGAGCGAGGTGCGGCTGACGCGGCTGGAGGAGACGGTCGCAGAGCTGGCCGAGGCTCAGCGAGACCTGGCCGAGGCGCAGCGGGCGAGCGAGGCGCGGCTGACGCGGCTGGAGGAGACGGTCGCAGAGCTGGCCGAGGCCCAGCGCCGGACGGAGGAGTCGCTCCAGAAGCTCATCGAAGACCACCAGGAAACACGGCGGCAGTTGGGAGGGCTGGCGATGGCCGTGGGGTACGGCCTGGAGAATCAGGCTTATCGGGCTCTCCCTCAACTGCTGGCCCGGGACTTCGGGATCGAAGTCAAGGGGCGGTTGCTGCGGCGGTACGTGAAGGATCGGGAAGGACGGGACGTTGAGGTCAACATCATCGGCGAAGCCCTTCGGAACGGCGAGCGGATCGTTATCGTGGGAGAGGGGAAGAGCCAGCTTTCCAAAAATGGGGTGGATGATTTCGTCCGAAAGAAGTTGAAGCGGCTAGAGGGGGTTCTGGGGCCGATCTTTCCCGTGCTGGTTACCCATATGATCAGCAGCCCCGATGTGGAGGAGTACGCTCAGGAGCGAGGGATCGCATTGTACTACTCCTACGACTTTTGAGGTGTTGTCGCCCTCCCGCAGTTCACGCGGTGCTCGGTGACAGCTGACGCGCTTTAGGCCGTGGGGGAAACCTGCGGGG
>WFUY01000024.1 GCA_015484715.1 Thermoflexales bacterium
CTCCAGCAGTCCGCCGCACCAAACGGGCACGCCCCGGGATCGGCAGAGGTCGTGGATCTGAAGGGCAGCGGTCAGGCCGCCGACCCGGGCCTGCTTGATGTTGATGATGCGGCAGGCGTCCAGTTCCAGGGCACAACGGGCCTGGGCAGGGGAGGTGATGCTCTCGTCGAGGCAGAGGGGGGTGCACAGCCGGGCCTGAAGCCGGGCGTGGTCCACGAGGTCGTCATAGCTCAGGGGCTGCTCGATCATCAGCAGGTCAAAATCGTCCAGAGCTCGCAGCCGATCGGCGTCGGCCAGGGTGTAGGCGGCGTTGGCGTCCACCATCAACGGGATGTCGGGGAACTGCTCCCGCACGGCCCGGATCACTCCCACATCCCATCCCGGCTTGATCTTGAGCTTGATCCGGCGGTATCCTGCCTCCCGGAAGGCCTCGATCCGGGCCAGCAGGTGGGGCAGACTCTCCTGGATACCTATGCTGACCCCGACTTCGACCCGGTCTCGGACGCCGCCCAGCAGACGGGCCAGGGGCAGGCCCTCCCGGCGGGCGAGCAGGTCCCAGAGGGCCGCTTCCAGGGCAGCCTTGGCCATCGGGTGGCCCCGCACCGGACGAAGGAAGGAGAGCAGGCCCTCCACCGTCTCCAAGGGCTGACCGAGCAGCGCCGGGGCCAGGAAGTCCCGCAAGACGTGCCAAGCGGTGACGGTGGTCTCGTAGGAGTAGGCCGGGCGGGTGCTGACGGGGGCCTCTCCCCAGCCGGTCAGCCCGTCGGCCCGCACGGCGACGAGGATGGCGTGGTGCTCCCGCTCCAGCCCGAAGCTGGTCTCGAAGGGATGGACGTAGGGCAGGGCGATCTGGTAGAGGTCAATGCGTTCGATCTTCATCGCTGGATTGCCTGTTGTGGGTGCCATTGGCCGGTGAACCCGCCGGAGTCGGGCGGTGCCGGCTGCGGGTGAGGAGGATGTCGCCGAAAAGGCGCTCCTGGTGGGCCTCGATCTCGTGCTGCTTGATCAGTTCCAACACCGCCAGCAGGGTGACGATGATCTCCTGGCGGGAGGCGGCCTGGCTCAGGAGACGGCGAAAGCTAATCCGGGAATGGACGGTCAGCGTGCGACGGATGAGGGCCATCTGCTCGTGGATGGTGACGGGGTAGGGAGAGACGACCTCGCCGACCTCCCCGTCGGCGGGGCGGAGGGCCAGCGCCTGTTGAGCCGCTTCGATCAGGGCGGCCAGCGGGATGGGCTCCAGGTGCTCAGGGCCGGGCTCGATGCGAGGAGGGGGGGCCAGCCGGACGTAGGCCCGCAGCCCCGCCTGCTCCCGCTCCCGCAGGTGCAGGGCGGTCTCTTTGAACTGCTTGTAGGCCCGTAGCTGGCGGACCAGGGCCTCGCCGGGGTCCTCTTCCTCCTCGCCGGTGAGACCGGTCCGGTCGTCGGCCGGCCGGGGGAGGAGGGCCCGCGACTTGATGAGCAGCAGTCGGGCGGCGACGACGAGGAAGTCGGCCAGTTCGGCCGCATCCAGGTGCTCCAGCAGGGCGATGTAGGCCAGGTACTGGTCGGTGACCTGGGCCAGCGAGATGGCGGTGATTTCCAGCTCCTCCCGCTCCACCAGGTGGAGCAGCAGGTCCAGAGGGCCGCTGAAGATGGGAAGTTGAACCTGGTAGGTGATCGGCATCGGAGTGGACGGTGCGTCAGGTGTTTACGGATTGGGTTTGGGGCGCAGGATGGCGTACAGGAAACCGTTCATCGGCACGTGCTCGACGACGTCGTAGTTCTGTCCGATGGCCTCCAGCACCGGCGGGGGGTAGAACTGGGCCCGGAAGATGACGACGCCGAAGGCCCGCCGGTTGATCATCGCGATCATCTCATCGGTCTGGAGCAGCCCGGCGTTGTAGAGATTGTAGAGCTGGGTGGGGTTGGTGACGACCTCTTTGCCGGCCCAGATCTCGAACATCGCTTCCTCGCTCCAGGCCGGCCCCGGCGTGTTGGTCACCCAATCCACGATGTGCCAGCCGGCCCGGATGTCCTCGGCGGTGGGCAGGTGGCCCAGTTGGGTGTAGCCCACCGTGTCGTAGTAGTCCTGGCGGAACCGGTTGGGGGCCTGCTCCGGGATGCGGAGCAGGCGGGCTACCGGTCGGGTCAGCGGGTGGGTGAGGGGCAGGTGCAGGTTGAGCCGGGCCTGGTAGAGGAAGAGCAGAGGGACGAGGAGCCCCCAAAGGACCAGCCCGGTCTGGGCCAGGGAGCGTCGCCGGCCATCGGTTGCCTCGGCCTGCCGGCGCAGCCATCGGCGCAGGATCCCCAGCCCCAGGCCGGCGCCGATGCAGGCCGCGACGATGGCCGTCGTGAAATAGGCCGGGCCGGCCCCCCATTTCCCGCTCAGCGCTCCCTTGCCCACGGCGATGAGGAAGTAGAGGCTGTAGACGGTGATGCGATCCAGGTAGAAGGTGTAGAGGGTGTAGGCCAGGGCCAGCAGGATGATCACCCGGTGCAGCCCGAACCACTGGCGGTAGATGCCCAGGGCCTGGCCGGGCTGGAAGGGGTTGGCGTTGGCCCGGATGGTGTTGAGGAACCACTGGCCGTCGGTGGCGACGTTGAGCCCCAGGAAGATGGCCCCGACGACGAGGGCGAAGCCGATGCCGTAGAGGATGGCCTGGCGGGGCCGGCGCAGGAAGAGGAAGAGGAAGGCCGCTAGCACAGCGTCGAAGGCCAGTTGCTTCGTGTAACCGGCCAGAAGCAGGAAGAGGAGGGAGAGCCACAGGTAGCGTCGGCCCCGGTGAGGGTCCTCCACGCGGGCCATCGTCGCCACGCCCAGCAGCCCGAACATCACCATCGTCGTGTGGAGCCGGAAGAGAGGACCGATGTGGTAGACGTAGTTAGAGGCGAAGAAGGCGAGGGTGGGGAGCAACGCTGCCACCCGATCCCTCGTCTCTCGGTAGATGATCCAGAAGAGAGTCCCGCCGATCACCAGCGTGGTCCCGAAGGACCAGAGCCGTCCGATCCAGAGGCGGGGGCCGAAGAGCCGCACCCAGGGAGCTAGCAGAAGGGGGAAGAGGGGCGGATAGTTGGAGGCGTAGAAGGGGTAGCTGGCGTTATCCCGATAGATCCACATCCCTCGGCTGAAGAGCACCGCGTCCCACAGCTCGAAACCCTCGCCCTGATCGTAGTCAAAGGGGAAGCGGAGCAGGGCGGCGGTGTACAGAAGGTAGACCAGGAAGAGGAAGAGCAGGGCGGCGATGGCCAGGACGAGGAGACTCCGTTGGAGCCAACGGAGCAGGAGATCGGGGTTGGCCGGGCGGCGGTGGGGTGCGTATGCGGTCATAGCAGGCTCTCGGCGGTGAAGGCTATGCGGGTCGGTCCCCCAGGGGGATCATAGCAGCGCCGGCGAGGAGGACGGCGAGGCCCACGGCGACGGCAGCTCGCTGGGAGGGGCCGAAGCCGCGCCACTTGCCGACGCCGGCCAGGTCCACGGCGATGGTGGCGACGACGATCAGAAGCCCCAAGCCCACCAGGGCGATGCCTGCCATCCGTTTGGTGACCATCGGATACTCCTCTCAGGCCGGTGATTTCTAAAGGTCCGATTATACCACAAAGCGCCCAGGAATCCATCGGCTCCAAACGCGACCGTCACGAGTTTGGGACCTCATTCTGAGTTACCTCCAAAGGCCAGACGACGCTCAGGCCGGCGCAAAGAGAAGCCATCGGCACCTGGCTGATGTCGTAGCCGGCCAACTCCAGCGGGCACTTGCCCCGAATCCTGGGCTGAGCATCCTGCGAGAAGGGGGTGAAGCGATAGATCTTCTCA
>WFUY01000025.1 GCA_015484715.1 Thermoflexales bacterium
GTCCAGGTGGTTCAGGGCGCAGGCTTTGACCTGCACCAGGACCTCTCCCGGCCCCGGCCGGGGATCGGGCAGGTCGGTGTACCGGAGGACGTCCAGTTCGCCGTGTTCGTAGAAGCAAAGGGCTTTCATCGTGCTCCTCGCCTCCCTGTCTTGGGTTGCTCCTCACGCGGCCTGGTTCCGCTTCCGGTGCTCTCGTTCCGGTGTCAGCGCAGGCCGGTCTCCAGACGGGCGATGACCATCCGCTGGATCTCGCTGGTCCCCTCGTAGATCTCGGTGATCTTGGCGTCGCGGAAGTAGCGCTCGACGGGGAGTTCCTTGCTGTAGCCCATCCCACCGTGGATCTGGACGGCGGCGTGGGTGCAGAACATGGCCGTCTCCGAGGCGAAGAGCTTGGCCATGCTGGCCTCCAGGGTGAACCGCTCGCCGGTCCTCTGGGCCCGTTCCTTGGCCAGGGCGGCTTGGTAGATGAGCAACCGAGAGGCTTCGATGCGGACCTTCATATCGGCGATCTTCTGCTGGATCATCTGGAATTGGCCGATCTTCTTGCCGAAGGCTTCCCGCTCGCGGACCCACTGGAGGCTGGCCTCGTAGGCGGCCTCGGCCACGCCCAGGGCTTGGGCGGCGACCCCGATCCGGCCGGCGTCCAGCACCGCCATCGCGATCTTGAAGCCCTCCCCTGGCTTGCCTAGCACGTTCTCCACGGGGCACTGGTAGTTGTCGAACATGATCTCGCAGGTGGCCGAGGCCCGGATGCCCAGCTTGGGCTCCACCTTGCCCCGGCTGAAACCCGGTTTGTCCGTCTCCACGATGAAGGCGGTGATGCCCCGGTGCTTCTTCTCCGGCTCGGTCATCATGAAGACGACGATGTAGTCGGCCACCGGCCCGCTGGTCACCCACGACTTGAGGCCGTTCAGGATGTAGAACTTCCCATCGTCGCTCAGGGTGGCCCGGGTGCGCATCCCGGCCGCGTCGGAGCCGGACTGGGGCTCCGTCAACGAGTAGGCCCCGATCTTCTGGCCGCTGGCGACGGGCACGACGTATTTCTGCTTCTGCTCCTCGGTGCCGAAGCGCATAATGCCGTAGCAGAAGAGGGAGTTGTTGACCGACATGATGGTGCTGTGGGCCACGTCGGCCTTGGCGATCTCTTCCATGGCCAGGACGTAGGCGATGGTGTCCAGGCCGGCGCCGCCGTACTCCTCCGGCACCTCGATGCCCATAAAGCCCAGTTCGCCCATCTTGCGGATCGTCTCGTAGGGGAATTCGCCGGTCTCATCGTAGTGGGCGGCGACGGGGGCGATCTCCTTCTGGGCGAAGTCCCGGGCCGCGTCCCGGATCATCAGGTGTTCTTCGCTGAGCTGTAGGTCCATCGGTTTCCTCCTCGGTGTGGGTGTCCGCTCAATACTCGTAGAAGCCCCGTCCGCTCTTGCGTCCCAGGTAGCCGGCGGTCACCATCTGGCGCAGCAGGGGCGGCGCGGCGTAGCGGGGATCGCGGAATTCTTCGTACATCGCGTCGGCGATGAAGAGCGCCGTATCCAGGCCCACGAAGTCCAGCAGCGTGAGCGGTCCCATCGGGTGGTTCAGCCCCAGCTTGATGGCCGTGTCAATGTCCTCGCGGGTCGCCAAGCCGTCCTGGAGCAGGCGGACGGCGTCGAGCAGGTAGGGGACCAGCAGCCGGTTGACGATGAAGCCGGGCATATCCTTGGAGACGACCATCGTCTTGCCCAAGGACTCGCCGAACTGACGGGCCACGTTCATCGTCGCCTCGTCGGTCAGGATGGTGCGCACGATCTCCAGCAGGGGCATCACAGGCACCGGGTTGAAGAAGTGGAGCCCCAGCACCTGGTTGGGCCGGCCGGTGACGGCCGCCATCGTGATGATGGGGATGGAGGAGGTGTTGCTGGCCAGGATGGCGTGGGGCGGGCAGATGTCGTCCAGGGCGGCGAAGACCTCTTTCTTCGTCTCGGCGTTCTCGATGACAGCTTCGATGACGATGTCTGCTTGGGAGAACGCCTCCAGGCTGACGGTGCCGGTGATGCGGGCCAGCGCAGCGTCCATCTCCTCCTGGGTCAGCTTCCCCCGGCTGACCCCTTTGCTCATCGAGCGGTGAATGCGGTCCAGCCCCCTCTGGAGCAGGTCGTCGTTGATCTCCCGCACGACGACGTTGTAACCGGCCCGGGCGCAGACCTCGACGATGCCTGAGCCCATCAGGCCGCAGCCAACCACACCCACGGTTTGGATCTTCATCGTTCTCCCTCCAGCTTCGCGCTTGGTTGTTGGGAATCACGGATTGCACGGATGGCCCGGCTAAAGCCCCGTTCGCTCGAACCTTCGCCTTCAGACGCGGCCAGGCGGGCGGTGCGCCATTCGTGGACGGCCTGATCGTGGCCGCCGCCGGCCAGGTCCGAAGGGAGCCTCTGGGGCGGGAAGAAGGTCGGTGTGAGCCCTTCGTCGCTGGCCTTCGGCTCGCCCCCCAGGATGCGGCACCGATAGACGAGGAGGATGCCGTTGCCCCGGGGGTCGTCGTCGAAGTAGTAGGCGTTGACCAGGCCGCCCACATCCACTTGCAAGCCCGTCTCTTCCTGTACCTCTCGCCGCGCTGCCTCGGCGGGGTGCTCGTCGGCCTCCACGTAGCCGGCCGGCAGGTTCCAGCATCCCTGGAAAGGAGGGCGCGCCCGTTGGAGGAGCAGCAGCCTGCCGTCCTGCTCGATGAGGGCGCCGGCACCTACCTTCAACTGGGCGTAGTGGATCCAGCCGCACTCAGGACAGATGGAGCGCCTGCGTGCTTCGATCTCCCCAACGGTCAGCGTTGCACCGCAGAGAGGGCAGTAGCGGAAGGCACTGCGAGCATGCATCCCCACGACTCTCCGAACTTCCGAGTCTTCGATTTGGCGGGCCTATGACCCTGCGGTCCCGTCGCCCCACAGTTCGTCGAAGATGGGGCGCAGCCGCCGGTAGGTCTCCTCCAGCATCTCCGGGATCACCCGCGTCTCGCCGATGATGGGCATAAAGTTGGTGTCGGCCCGCCAGCGGGGCACGATGTGCAGGTGGACGTGTTCGGCGATCCCTGCGCCGGCCGCTTCACCCAGGTTGATGCCCAGGTTGAAGCCGTGGGGATTGTAGGCCCGGCGCAGGACGGCCAGGCTCAGGTTGGCCAGGACCATCATCTCCGTCAGGGCTGGCGTTTCCAACTCTTCGGTGCTGGCAACGTGGCGATAGGGGATGACCATCAGGTGACCGTTGTTGTAGGGGTACTTGTTGAGGGTGACGTAGCAGTGCTGACCCCGGCAGAGGATGTGCTCGGCTTCGTCGGAAGCCTGGGGCTTGGCGCAGAAGATGCAGCCGCTTGGGAGGTCCTCGCCGGCCTGACGGTCTTCGCCGCGCAGGTAGGGCATGCGCCAGGGGGTCCAGAGACGTTTCATCGTGAGGTCCATCTTGTCGTCGCGTGGTCCGTTGGTCGGGTGGTCAGGTAGTCAAGCGGTCGGTTGGTCCGGGATACCAGGACCGGTCCTTATTGTACTCCAAAAGGGCGAGAGGGGCAAAGAGACGTTGACGAAGCGGCCTCTCAAAGGTACAATGCACATACCAGGTCACGAGGGCCCCGGTTGACTCGGAGGGGAGATGAACGATCACGAGACAGCTTATCGGCAAGTCTTCGAGAGGAACCGTGATGCGCTGTTCATTGTGGATGAGGAAGGGCGCTATCGCGAGGTCAACGCTGCGGCCCTGTCTCTGACAGGGTACAGCCGGGAAGAACTGCTGGCGATGCGTGTTATGGACTTGCTGGCCCCGGAGGTGCGCCCGGGTGCGGAAGAGCGGCTGCGCGCGCTGCTGGCTCAAGATGGGGGGGTTCGGGAGACCAAGACTGTCTCTTATACA
>WFUY01000026.1 GCA_015484715.1 Thermoflexales bacterium
CGGTGAGGGTGCTCTCCCCCGTCAGCTTGGAGGTCAGGTCGGCGATGAGGGGCAGGGCGTGGCGCTGCATCAGGTCCAGCCAGGTGGCGTGGGAGGCCGGGTCGGGGGTCAGCAGGATGGCGTGGGTGCAGTAGTCGAAGATGCGTTCCTGGTCGGTGGTAGGTCGCCCCCCCACGTCCACGAGGAGGGGGAGGTGGCGGTCCGCCAGGCTGCGGCAGACGTGGTCCACGAACCCGGGGGAGAACTCCCCTTTGATCCGCAGGAGGCGCACGGTTTCCTGGGCGGCCTCGTAGCTCCAATCGCCCTCGCCGTCGGGGGCGGCCCGCAGGACGTAGTGCTGGATCCCCCGCGCTCGCAGGGCCTGGGTGAGGTTGTAGGTCAGGACGGATTTGCCGCTGTGGGGCGGTCCACCGATGACGACGGCCGGGAAGAGTTCCATAGCAACACTCCTGGTTCACAGGCATCGAGGTCAGTTGGCAAGGTGCAACCGAGGGAGGAGGTATCTATCAGCCTACCCTCCCGTAGGTCACCGGTCGAGGGCGCTTTCAGCCCCGATGGGCTATTGGAAGCACGGTTTCGCATCGGAAACGCGCCTAACCTGCGGGAGGGTGAACAGTCGAGGGAGGAAGCAATATGCCGGAAGCGATGGTGGAGAGCACGTTGTTGGCGACGCTGGGGGGGCAGCCCCAGGTGGTCACCTTCGCGTTGGACGCGCTGCTGGCGCGGGGCGAGCGCATCCGGGAGGTGGTGGTGCTCCACCTGGGGCCGGAGAACCCCCGGTTCGGGCAGGCGCTGGCCCGGCTGGCGATGGAGTTCGCCGGTGACCGGTATCGGGGGCAGCGCATCCGCTTCCGTCCGGTGCCGGTGCGGGATGGGCGGAGGCGGCTGCCGGACATCCGCGACGAGGTGGAGGCGGAGGCGGCCTTCCAGGCGGTGCACGAGCTGATCGCCACGTTGAAGGCCCAGGGACGGCGGCTGCACATCTGCATCGCCGGGGGGCGGCGGCTGCTGGCCCTGCTGGCCATGTCGGCGGCGATGCTGCACTTCTCGCACCAGGACCGGATGTGGCACCTGTACACGCCGAGGGATTTCCTGGCCCGGGCGGCGGAGGGGGCCATTATGCACGCTCGCCCGGAGGACGGGGTGCGGTTGATCCGGGTGCCGCTGGTGCCGTGGGGGGCCTACTTCCCTCCGTTGCGCCGGTTGAGCCAGCTCCTCCCTGGGGAAGCGATGGCCGCGCCCGCTCTCTGGCTGGACGAGGCGGACCGCCGGCGCTGTCAGGCGGTGATCGAGCGCCTGACGCCACGGCAGTGCGAGGTGCTGCGGGCCTTTGCGGCGGGGGCCACCCCGCAGGAGGTGGCCGAGGCCCTCTGCATCACCCTGAGCACGGTGGACGACCACAAGCGGGTGATCCTGGCCGAGTGCCGGAACGCCTGGGAGTTGCCGGAGGGGACCTGGTTGACGTACCACTTTCTGCACGAGAAGTTCGGACCTTTCTTTCGGTAGGGCCACGGCTCCCCATCCCATAGGAGAAGCATACCCCGTTTGCGGGGGTTCCACATCCCAGAAACCTGCGAAAGATTTCGGGGGAAGGTGGGATGTGGGGGGATGGAGGAGGTAGTAGAATTGAAGTTTGAGGGGGCGTAGCAAGAGTTTGCTATGAAAGTTGGTGAGTGCCGGTGATGACGGGAACGGGGCCGGGGGGTATCATAGGACGCAGGGAATCATCACCTTACGAACAGGAGGACAGCCGTGCTCAGATTCTTGGATCGCTTCACCGGGACGGTTTACGAGATGGGTCCTCAGTGGCTGCAAAAGGTGCGGGGGGAGGTGGCCGCCTGCATCCGGACGCGACTGAACGAGGAGATCAAAGGCTCGGCCGATGCGGTGGCTCGCTTCTGGAGCGATGAGTATTACACCGCCCTGTTCCCTCTGCGATTCGGGCTGAGCGAGGATGAGCACGGGCTGCTGGGCCACAGGGACCTCTACCCGGAGTCGGACCCCATCAACCTGGAAACGCAGGCCGGGCAACCGCTGCGATGGCAGTTCCAGGACGGGAACGGCCTGCCGCCCCTTCTGCCGGCGATGGGGGAGGAGGAAACCAGCGAACTGCTGGCCGACCGGCTCCTGAGTCGGGCAGCCCTGGCCAACGTCATCTTGCGCCAAAGGAGAGTGGACCCGGAAGCCCTCCACGCCGTTCGGTTGGCCTTCCTCACCTATCCGCTCCTCGACGAACTGGAGGACGATCTGTCGCGCTGGCCCGATCTGCTCGCCGTCGCCCGCTTCCTGGCCGGTCAGACCGGGGGTGATCTCCCTTGGGGACTGGAGGGCGGCGTGCTCGCAGCGTGGCGCGATGGCTCGCCTCCCCTTGAGGCCACGGTCTACCTGGTGCTGGTGGCGGCCCAGCGGATCAAGCGCTACGTCTTCGAGACGCCCGGTCTGAACGAGATTCGAGGGGCGTCCACCCTCTTGGACGCCTTGATTGAGGAGGGCAAGGAGGCCGTGGGAGGGGAGATCGGCCCCGAGGTTGTGCTCCGGGCTGTGGGCTCGACCCTGCTCTTCCTGGCCCCGGCCCCGGAGGATGAGCACGGCCTTCCCTGGGATGAACGGCTGCGCCGGGCCTTCTACACGGCTACGGGGACCCCCTTCGTGGCAGCCACGACCGTCGGGGTTCCGGCCCGCGATCTGCTCGATCGTTACCCGGAAGCGATACGCCAGGCGTACCAAGGGATCCGGGAGGACCGGGCCAAAGCCCAACTGCCGATTTATGAGACCCTTCCCTTCGAGGCCCGCTGCGTGCTGTGCCACACCCGCCCCGCCGAAGGATGGGTGGACCTGGCTGACGAAGGACCGGCGCCGGTCTGTCGGCCCTGTCGGGCCAAACGGCAGCAGGGCCGCAGCGAACGTCCTGGGCTGGTCAGGAAGATGCTGGAATGGGTAGGGATTCAGGAAGAGCAGGGTGTTTCCAAACTAGGTGTGCAAGGGGGGATGGCCCAAAGCATCGGTCCGGTCTCCCAGGAAGGGTTCATCCCCGATAGAGGGAAGGCGAAGGCTCGGCGTGCGCTGTTGGCGACCGTATACGGTGACGGCAACAACTTCGGCGCTGTGGGACAGAACCTATCCGGTCTGGCGATGGGCCTTCAGTGGACTCGGCGGGTGGAAAGGGTGACCAAAGTGGCGGCAGCCCTCGCTCTGGCCCGGGCCACTCAGGAGACCGCCCAGGAGCGGGGGTGGCAGCCCGGCGGTGAACCCGTTCTCCCGCGCATCCCTTTCCAGGTGCTCGCCCTTGGCGGCGACGACCTCAGCCTGTTGGCCTGGGGGCCGGTGGGGATTCGCTTTGCCCGCCATTTCCTGGCAATGGTGGACTTGGAGTTCCGGCAAGGCTCAAAACCGGAGCCTTCTTCCCAACCCATCGCCTTCTCCCTAGGCGTCCTGGTTGCCGATTATAAGGCGGCGGTGCGCCGCACTGTGGACTTCGCCGAGGAAGAGCTGCTTGGATGGGCCAAACGCGCCTTTCGGGAGAGCGGGCTGAAGCAGGGCAACGTGGCGATGCTCTTGGCAACCAGCCCTGAGCAAATCCCGACCGACCTGGAGAGTTACCGGGCACGGATGTACCTCCGCTCTGGGGAATCCACCCGCCTCTGCCTGACCCTGCGCCCCTTCACCCAGGAGGAGTTGGGGTTCCTGCTGGACAAGGCCGACGAGCTTCGGCGACGTGGACACCTGGGGCGCTTGCACCGGCTGGTCGCCGCTTTGGTCACCAGCCCCCCTCTGGTGGGTATGCTGCACTACCTCTACCAGCGGGCTCGGTCAGGCGATGGAGAGGATAGTTGGATGCGCAGCCTTGAGGAAGGGCCTCTGCCCGCTTCTCTGGAGGGACTCCGGGCCCACTACCCGGCAGCGGTCTTGGAAGGGCGGCACCCCTTTGGGCTGATGGCCCAGGCCGACGGCAAAGTACGGTTCTCCCCCTTGTGGGACCTGCTGGAGATCGTTAAAGTGCTGGAGTGAGAGGAGGGGAAATGAAAGAACGATGGCGTTTCTCGTTGATCGCCGAGCTCGAGACCGCTTTCCACACCTTGGGGCCTGGGCGCACCCTTCCGTTGATAGACCGGGCTCTTCAGGTGGATGTCCAAGGGAATCCTATGATCCCGGCCTCCTCGGTGCGCGGACGGATTCGGGCTCACCTGGAACGGTTGCTTCGGGCGACGAAACAGCCGGTGTGCTGTCCTCCCCGCCCCGACCGGATGTGCCCCCACGCCGGTGTGGTCACCGACGTTGAGGACCCTTACTGCCTGGCCTGTCACATCTTCGGCAGTCCTTGGCGGGACTCGGCGGTCTTCTTCCAAGACCTGCACCTGGTGGACGCGGCCCGAGGCTCCGAGACTGTCCTGGCCCAGCGCGTCGGTGTGGGCATCAACCGCTGGCTGGGGAGCGCCCAAGAGCAGCGGCTTTACTTCACCGAGACC
>WFUY01000027.1 GCA_015484715.1 Thermoflexales bacterium
CAAGTACGTCATCATCCCCGCCCACGCCCGCAAGCGGCATCCGGTGGTGGAGGAACGGCTCCGGCGGTTGGCCGAGTACGCCGAGACCTCGCCCCTCAACCGGGTCATCTGGGGGGACCGACGGCTGGGCATCGTCGCCACGGGGATCGCCTACCAAGTGGCGCGGGAGGTCTTCGCCGGCTACTCCTTTCTGAAGCTGGGGATGAGCTATCCGCTCCCCCGCCGCCTGGTCGCCGACTTCGCGGCCCAGGTGGACCGCCTCATCGTCGTCGAGGAGTTGGACCCCTTCTTCGAGGAGCAGATCCGGGCGATGGGCATCCCGGTCACCGGCAAGGAGGTCTTCCCCCTCACCGGTGAGTTCACCGTGGCCCTGGTGCGGGAGCGGGCGGAGCAGGCGGGGCTGATCGAGCCTCGGCCGCGAGAGGAGCCGCCGGCTCTGTCCTCCCGGGCGGTGGAGCTTCCGCCCCGACCGCCGGCCCTCTGCCCCGGCTGCCCCCACCGGGCCGCTTTCTACGCCCTCTCCAAGCGGAAGGTGGTGGTGGCAGGCGACATCGGCTGCTACTCCATCGGGGTGCTGCCCCCCTTCAACGCGATGGATACGATCATCAGCATGGGGGCCAGCGTGGGGGTGGCCCACGGGATGACGCAAGCGGGCCTTCAGGAGAAGGTCGTCGCCGTCATCGGCGATAGCACCTTCTTCCATGCCGGCCTGCCCGCCCTGGCCAACATCGTCCACAACAAGGGGGTGGCGGCCACCGTCGTGCTGGACAACCGGACGACGGGGATGACGGGCGGTCAGAGCCATCCGGGGACGCCCGAGACGCTTCAGGGCGAGGCGGCCCCTTCCATCGAAATCGAGGCGGTCGTCCGGGCGATGGGCGTTGAGGACGTCAAGACAGTGGACGCGCTGGACGCGAAGGCGGTGGACCGGGCGATCAAAGAGGCGGTGGCGACCCAAGACCATCCCTCGGTCGTCATCGTGCGAGGGGCCTGCGTCTTCCTGCCGGAGTTCCACCGGAAGCCCCAGGTGACGGTGGACCTGGAGACCTGCAACGGCTGCGCCCTCTGTTTCCGGGTGGGCTGTCCGGCCATCCTGAAGAGCGAGGAACGGGACGCGAAGACGGGCCGGCCCAAGGCGGAGATTGATCCGCTCCTCTGCACCGGCTGCGACGTCTGCCTCCAGGTCTGCCCGCGTAATGCCATCTACCGCCCGGAGCCGGTCCCTGCGGTGGCCTAGCGGCCGGCGCCGGGGCGTTCGACCACCGGGAAGGAGTGAGCGATGCGCTACGACAAGCTGGACATGCTCTTCGTGGGGGTGGGCGGCCAGGGGATCCTGACCGCGTCGGACATCGTGGCGGAGGTCGGCCTGGCCGTGGGTTACGACGTGAAGAAGTCGGAGGTCCACGGCTTCGCCCAGCGCGGCGGCGTCGTGGAGAGCCACGTCCGTTGGGGGCGGGAGGTGGCCGCTCCCGTGGCCGAGAAGGGGACGGTGGACATTTTGGTTGCTTTCGAGATGCTGGAGGCGGCCCGCTGGATCGAGTGGTTGAAGCCGAGCGGGTGGCTGATCGTCAACCGGCAGCAGATCGTGCCGATGTCCGTCAGCGTGGGGGATGCCCGCTACCCGGAGGAGGAGGAAATCCTGGACTACCTGCGGACCCGCACCGAGGAGATCACCCTGGTGGAGGGGCTGGCCGTCGCCGAGCGGCTGGGCAAGGCCCAGTTGGCCAACACCGTTGTCCTGGGAGCCCTCTCCACCCGGCTGGGGATTGACCCATCGGTCTGGCTGACGGTCATCGCCCGGCGGGTTCCGCCCAAGTACGTGGAGGCGAACCGAGAGGCCTTCTGGGAGGGGCGGGCGATCTTGCAACCGGTCTAGCCGTTGCAGGTTTGTGGAAATCGTGTTATACTTCCGCCGGAGGTGGTACAGGGAGTTCCGCCGGCGGACTTCTCCATCATCGGAGCATCGGACTACCTGACCACGTGGTCACCTGATCACCCGACTCCTGAAGCGGATGGAGAACGATGGCAATCACAGCCCGGACGGTTGAGGAATTGGTCGCGTTTCTGCGGCAGCACCCGGAGTGGCGAGAGCCACTTCTGCAGGCTCTGCTGACCGAGGAGTTTCTGCAACTGCCGGCGGAGATCCGTGCCCTACGGGAAGCCGTTGCCCAACTGACCGAGGCCCAGCGGCGCACGGAGGAGCGGGTAGAGCAGTTGGCCGAGGCCCAGCGGCGCACGGAGGAGCGGCTGGAGCAGTTGGCCGAGGCTCAGCGGCGCACGGAGGAGCGGGTAGGCCGGTTAGAGGAGGCTGTCGCTCAACTGATCGAAGCCCAGCGGCGCATGGAGGAGCGGCTGGAGCAGTTGACCGAGGCCCAGCGGCGCACAGAAGAGCACCTGGCTCAGTTGACGGCACGGGTGGATCGGCTGGCCGAGCGGATGCAGCGAATGGAGCGGCGTCAGGACCGGCTTGAGGAGAGGGTGAGCGAGTTGATCGTTGAAGTCGGAAAGCTCAAGGGCTTCCACCAGGAGTACCTGTACAATCAGCGGCCTGCCTACTACAGCCGCTTGCTGCGAAAGGCCCGCATTCTCTCCCCCGATGCCTATATGGAAATCCTGGAGCAAGCGACCGAGGAAGGGCACATCACCGAAGAGGAGGCCATAGATGCCTCCTTGGCCGATGTCGTGGTGCGGGGGCGATGGCGGTGGAATCACGGGGACGGTGCGCTGACCTATCTGGTGGTGGAAGTCTCTTGGAGCCTCAGTGAGGATGATGTAGTCCGGGCGGCGCGTCGGGCTGCCATTCTGGGCAAGGCCGGCTATCGGGTTTGCGCCGTGGTGGCCGGCGCCCACATCCCCTCGGATGTGCAGAAGCTGATGCCCCAGCACAACGTCTGGGGGCTGCTGGATGGCTTGGTCATCCCCCCCGAGTCCGAGGAGGAGGAAGAAGAGTAGATCGGGGACCCTTGAAGAGCACGCCTCCCGGGGCCACGGTTCCGCTCCGGGAGGCTTTTTGTTGGCCGATCAGCGCAGTCGGTCCAGCAGGTCCAGCAAGTAGCGCTCCACCAGCCAGACGCTGGCCTCGAAGAAGCCGTAAGTGCGGCGCAGGGGAGCCGGCTCCATCGCTTCCAGGGGCATCACACCGGCTTGCCAGATCACCTGCTCCAGCTCCTCGATGCGGGCCAGGAGTTCGCCGGCCGTGCGGGGCACGGGGATGTCGGCGTAGGTAGGGCGGGGCTGGGGGTAGGTGATGGCCTCAGCCGGCAGCCGGGGAAGTAGGCCCAGGGCGATGCGAGCGTGGGCATAGCTGACCACCTGATCTTCCACCCGCTCCAAGGCGCCGGCGGTCTGCCAAGAGAGCCCTATCTGCTCCAGCCATCCCCAGTCCATCAGGACGTGGCTCACCAGGGCCCACAGTTCGGTGGGGTCCATCACGCCAATGGCCGGGAAGGTAGCCGGTCCCATCCGCAGGGTGAGGATGAACCCCTCGCGCACCTGCCCTAGGTGGTCCAGTGTCTCCTGCAGACGGTTCTGAACGGCCGGGGAAGGGGGGCGACTCCGGTGTTCTAGCTCTTCGGCCAGCACTTCGCGGGTCTCCCGTACCACCCGGGCCAGAGTGCGCAGGCTCGTTTGGACCTCTTGTAGGTTGAAAAGAGAAGATGCCATCGTCGGACAGGTTGGGCAAGGTGAACGGTGAACGAAAGCGGCCCCTGGATGGGACCAGGCCATTCAGGGGCCGCTTGTTCGGTTGCGTCGGGGGAACGGGGCTTAGTACTCCGGCATCTCCGGCGTGGGGGCCTTCTCCTTCTCCGGCACCTCGGTGATGAGGGCCTCGGTGGTGAGGATCATCGCTGCAATGCTGGCCGCGTTCTCCAAAGCCCCCTTCGTCACCTTCGCCGGGTCAATGATCCCCGCTTCCACCATGTCCACAAACTCATCGGCGATCACGTCGTACCCGATGCGGGGGTTCCCCTTCTCCTGCTGCAGCCGGCGCACCGTGTCCAAGACCACCGCGCCATCCTTGCCCGCGTTCTCGGCGATCTTCCGCAGCGGCATCTCCAGCGCCTTGCGCAGGATCTTCACCCCCACCTGCTCGTCGGGCAGCTCCATCTTCACCTCGTCTAGCGCCGGAATGGCGTTGATCAGCGCCACCCCACCGCCGGGCACGATCCCCTCTTCCACCGCCGCCCGCGTCGCGCTCAGGGCGTCCTCCACCCGGTGTTTCTTCTCCTTCAGTTCCACCTCGGTGGCCGCCCCGACCCGGATGATGGCCACCCCGCCGGCCAGCTTGGCCAGCCGCTCCTGGAGCTTCTCCCGGTCGTAGTCGGAGGTGGCCTTCTCGATCTCCACCCGGATCTCCTCGATGCGGCCCATAATCCGCTTCTCGTCGCCCTTGCCACCGACGATGGTCGTCTCGTCCTTGGTGGAGACCACCTTGTCGGCCCGGCCCAGGTCCTGGATGGTGGCCGTCTCCAGCTTGCGGCCCATCTCCTCGGTGATCACCGTGCCGCCCGTCAGGATGGCGATGTCCTCCAGCATCCGCTTCCGCCGATCCCCAAAGCCAGGAGCCTTGACGGCGACCACGTTCAACATTCCCCGCAGCTTGTTGAGCACGAGGGTGGCCAGGGCCTCGCCGTCCACATCCTCGGCGATCACCACCAGGTTCCGCTTCCCCGTCTGCACCAGCTTCTCCAGGATCGGGATCAGGTCGGTGGCCGCCGAGATCTTCTTGTCGTGGATCAGGATGTAGGGCTCCTCGATCACCGCCTCCATCGCCTCAGGGTTGGTGATGAAGTAGGGCGAGATGTAGCCCCGGTCGAACTGCATCCCCTCCACGTACTCCGTCTCAAACTCCAACCCCTTGCTCTCCTCGACGGTGATCACCCCGTCCTTGCCCACCTCGTCCATCACCTCGGCGATCAGCTCCCCGATCTCCCGATCCTGGGCCGAGATGGCCGCCACGTTGGCGATCTCCTCCTTGGTCGTCACGTCAATGGCCTGCTCCTCAATGGCCTTCACCAACGCCTTCACCCCGGCCTCAATCCCCCGCTTCAGCAGCATCGGATTGGTGCCGGCGGTGACGTTCTTCAGCCCCTCGGTGACGATGGTGTGAGCCAGCAGCGTGGCCGTGGTGGTGCCGTCGCCGGCGATGTCGTTGGTCTTGGTGGCCGCTTCCTTGAGGAGTTGGACGCCCATGTTCTCGTAGGGGTCCTCCAGTTCGATCTCCTTGGCGACGGTGACGCCGTCGTGGGTGATGGTGGGGGCGCCCCACTTCTTGTCCAGGGCGACGTTGCGCCCCTTGGGGCCCAGGGTGGTGACGACCGCTTCGGCCAGGA
>WFUY01000028.1 GCA_015484715.1 Thermoflexales bacterium
CGGCGGAACGAAGGAGACGGTCCCCCGCCCCTCCCGGTCCGTCGTCAGCGTGGCCGTGGAGACGGCGGTGTCGGAGAAGGTCCAGGTCCAGTAGAGGCGACCGTGGGGGTCCTCCTCCTGGACGCTGAACCACTCCCGATGGTAGAAGGTGACGGTGAGGTCGGCCCCCGGATAGGGCTCTCCTTCCCAGTCCACGGTGCGCACATCCACCGCCTGGGGCTCGTTGACCTTCCCCACGTACCGCTCCGGGCGCAGGCCGATGTAGAAGCGGCCTTTGTGGACGATAACGGTGGCCTGGTTGGAGACGGTGCGATCGTTGACGTCGGTCACCGTAGCCTCCAGGGTGAAGCGCTGGCTGGTGGCCTGGTCGGCGATGTCGGCCGGCACCTCGAAGATGAAGCGCCCCTCCTCGTCGGTCACGCCCTCCCCGCTGGCGATCACCTCGCCGAAGCCCTCGAAGCCGCCCCACCACCAGGGACGGTACTCGTCGCTGTCGGTCCAGTCGTAGCGCCCCGGCCCGCTCCAGCGGAAGAAGTAGTTGTCGCTGGTCAGCGTCCACTGGACGGGGGCGTTGGCGACGGGGCCGCCGAAGAAGTAGCGGGCCTGGACGACGACCTGGATCGTCTCGCCGTGCAGGTAGGCGTCCTTGTCGGGGGTGACGGAGACCTGGAACTCCGGCCGGCGATACTCGGCCACCCGGAAACCGACGCCCCGCTCGAAGGGCCGCTTCAGGCCGGCCACTCCCTCGGGAATGCGGGCGTAGAGGTAGTAGTAGCCCAGGGTCGCCTCCTCGTCCAGGACGAACTCCCCGTGGAAGGTGCCCATTGCGCTGAGGGAGAGGGTGTCGGAGTAAACCACCTTCCCCTCATCGTCGCGGATGGTGACGGGCAGTTCTCGGAGCGGCGGCAGGCTGTAACGGGCGTCGTCATCCTGACGGACGATCCCTTTGAAGTAGACGGTCTGGCCGGGCCGGTAGATGGGCCGATCGGTGTAGAGGTAGAGGCTGAAGGGGGCCGGGTCGAACTCGCTGCGCATGTTGAAATCCCAGGGGGCGATGCCGTCCGACCACTGGCTGAAGGCCACGGCCAGGTGCCCCTCCTGCTTGGCGACGGCGTAGTAGGCCCCCCAGAGGTTCAGCGCCTCGTCGAAGCGGGCCCGGAAGACGCCCTCGGCGTCGGTCTGCCCCTGGGCCAGGGACCTCATGCCGGCGTCGTAGAAGGTGATGGGCAGGCCGGCGATAGGCTGCCCGGTCTGCAGGTCGGTAGCCCAGACGAGGACCTCCCGCTGGCCCATCTTGAGGGTGAGTTGGGCGTCGGCGACGACGAGGAGGTGACGCCGCTGACCGTAGTAGCTCCTGCTGCGGCGGGTCTCCGGCGTGCTGAGCTCCAGGAAGTAGAAACCGGGGGGGAGAGGTCCTCCCTCGGGACCGGCCAGGCGGGCCCGGTGGAAAGCGGTCTCGTTGAGGGCGGCCTCCGGCTCCACCGACCACTGCCGCACCAATTCCGCGCTCTCCTCCGGGCGGAACTTCTCCCAGGCGTCCCAGGAGCGAGGGCCCGTCAACCGCTGGAACTGGGCTAAGGTAAGCCGATAGAGGGAGAAATCCAGACGGGAGACGTTGCGGTAAACGGCGAAGAGGTCGGTGCTCTCGGCGTAAGCGCTGTAGACACCCACCTGACCGGGAACGCGCAGGTAGGCCTGAGACGACAGCGCCCGAGTACGGTAGCGGATGACCAGCTCCTGCTCGATGGTGTTGCCGTAGGGATCGGCGATCCCCGGCGCGATCCGCACCTCGTAGTCGGTGGAGGGCAGGGCGTCGAAGCCGATGTAGAAGCTGGTGTCGTAGCGGTTCCAGTAGGTGTAGACCTCGGTGGGCGCCGGCAGGATGGTGACGTGCCGCATCACCGTCTCCGGGCGGATGGGCGCGTCGAAGTAGATGGTGAACCCTTGCCCCGGCCCCACGTTCTGGTCCCCGTCTTCGGGATCGGTTCCGATGATGCGGGGAGGTGGCACGGTCATAAAGCCCCAGGTGTAGGGCTCGGCGAGCGTCGCCCCGGCGCCCGCCGCCCTCGCCTCCTGGCCCACCTCGGCGCTCAGGAACTCCCCCAGAGGCAACAGCGAGGAGGGCACAAAACCCATCTCCGTCCCATCCTCGTTCCAGCGGAAGCTGCCGGGGATGGGGATGCCATCGGTGGCGAAGAGCCGAAAGGCCGCTTCGGTGCTGGCCCGGTCCATCGGCTGATTGAAGGTGACGCTGATCACCGTCGTGAGGGCGACGTTATAGGCCCCATCGGCGGGATAGGTGCCGAGAACGCGGGGCTGCTCGGTGGTGAAGGTCCAGGTGTAGTCGTCGGCCAGCTCCCCGCCCGTGGTGTCCTCCAGGCCGGCCGGGACGCGGACCTGGTAGGTCTGGCCGGGGGCCAGCCGGTCTGGGTAGAAGGTGTAGATAGACGTGTTGATCCACTCGCCGTGACCGCTGACGGGCGGGTCAATCTCCAGCGGCTGAGGGAGGTTCGCCTGCTCCTCGACACCGACCAGGGGGACGACAGGCCGGTTGAAGAAGACGGTGACGACGCTGTCCGTCGCCACGTCCTGGGTGCCGGGAGCGGGGATCACCTGGCTGACCTCCAGGTAGCCGACGGTCTGGAAGGTGAACCGGACGGGGCGGGCCAAGGGGAGCCCCGCCTTGCTCCGGGCTTCCTGCCCCACGCTCACCCGGTAGCGCTGGGCTCGCTTGAGCCGGCTTGTGGGCTTGAACTGGACGGTCCGGTCGTCCAGCCAGACCAGCTTGCCCTCCACGGCCGGCTGGATGCGGATCGCTTTCTCCACGGAAACCCGATCCATCGGCTGGTCGAAGTAGAGGGTGATGGGGCCATCCAGCCGGCC
>WFUY01000029.1 GCA_015484715.1 Thermoflexales bacterium
CCACCAGCCCCATCGCCGTCCCCCCCACCAAGCTGACGGCCGCCAGCACCACCCGTGCCCAGTAAGGCCGCAGATAGCCCAACAAACGTCCCAGGACCTTCACGTCACGCCTCGCACTTTACGGACCTCCGACCACGGACCGCGGACCGACGACCGACGGCGGACCGCCGACCGCAGACCGCAGATTCCAACACGCAACACGCAACACGAAACGCGGGATAGACAACCCGCTTGCCGTTCTCCGTTTCACGTCTTGAGCACCGTCTGCCACTTCCCCGAACGAAAACGCCGCTCGAAGAGGAAGGCCCGCACGCCGAAGTCCACCCCCATCGCCAGGTGGACGCCCACCACGTCCCAGCCCAGGACCAGGCCGAAGAGGTAGACCAGGGGGAGCCGGACCAGCCAGATGGTCCCTCCTTGGATGAGGAGCGGCGTTCGGGTATCTCCCGCGCCCCGCAGCCCACCCCCCAGGACCATCAGGCCGCTGAGGAAGGGCTGGTAGAAGGCGGCCACCCGCATCGCCTGGGCCCCCAGTCGGATGACGGCGGCGTCGCGGGTGAAGAAGGCGACGACGTGCTCGGCGAAGGCGAAGAGGAGGCCGCCGACGAGGACCATCACGCCCACGGCCAGCCCCAGGGCGGTGTAGCCACTGCGGGTGGCTCGGTCGGGCCGGCCCGCCCCCAGCTCCTGTCCCACCAGCGTCGTGGCGGCCAGGGCGAAGCCCCAGCCGGGCATGTAGGAGATGGCCATCACCTGGATGACGAGCTGGTGGGCGGCGTAGGAGGCGGTGCCCAGGCGGGTGACGAGGGTGGCCATCACCACCTGGGCGACGCGCATCAGGAGTTGCTCGCCGCCGGCCGGCAGCCCAATGCGCAGCACCTGAACCATCCGCCCCCCGTCGGGCCGGGGGAGGGGCAGCCGTCGCCTCGGCCCGCCCAAGGCGAGGCGCAGACCGGCCCGCCCCTGCACCAGGATGCCCAGGACGACGAGCCCGCCCAGCGACCGGGCCGTCGCCGCCCCCAGGCCGGAGCCGACGACGCCCAGGGCCGGCAGCGGCCCCACCCCGTAGACGAGGCTGCTGGCCACGGCGATGTTGACAGCGTTGATCAGGAACATCACCAGCATCGGCGTGCGGGTGTCGCCCGCGCCCCGGAGCACCGCGTTGCCCACGAAGAGGACCGCCATCAGGCCGACGGAGGCGGCCACGGTCCGCAGGTAGGGGGTTCCCTCGGCGACGACCTCGGGCGCGCCGCCCAGGAGCCGGAGGATGAGCGGTGCGCCGGCGAAGAGGAGCGCCCCCACCCCCAGGCCGACGGCGAGGGCCAGGAGAAGCGCCTGGGTCGCCGTCCGGCTCGCCTCGGCCGGGCGACCGGCCCCCACGTAGCGGGCCACCAGCGCCGTGGCCCCGACCCCCACGGAGGCGAAGAGGGCCCAGTTGAGCATCATCACCTGGGCGCTGAGGCCCACGCCCGCCAGCGCCGCCGCGCCCAGGTGCCCCACCAGGTAGGCGTCCACCAACCCCACGCTGGTGTTCAGCAACTGCTCGACGACGGCCGGCCAGGCCAGCACCACCACCTGCCGGACCATCTCGGGGTCGGAGACGAAGGGAAAGCCGGACCGGCTTCCCGCTTCCCGTCTCAGCCGGGCGACAGCGACCGACAGCAATGAAGTTTTCATCCGCGTTGTTCTCCGTGGTGCGTATCCCGTGGTGCGTGGTGCGCGTCGAAGTCCGCCGTCAGCAGTCGGCGGTCGGCAGTCTAGTCTGCCGTCCGTCGTCGGCGGTCCGCCGTCGCGCCCCGGTCAGGCCACGTTCAGGAGGCGGGCCAGCGCATCCAGGACCTCCCGACCGCGCGTGGGGTCGAGCCGGTAGCACTTCATCCCGTTCACCTTCCGGGATCGGATCAGCCCCGTTTTCTCCAGCAGCCCCAGGTGGCGCGAGGCCGCCGACTGGGAGAGGCCGAGGCGGCGCATCACCTCCGCCGTCGTCATCTCCCCCTCGGCCCCCGACAGCAGGGCCAGGATGTGGAGCCGCGTCTCGTCGGCCAGCGCCCTCAGCGGCGGGAAGAGGGTGACGACCTGCCCGTCGAGGGCCGCTTCGGCTTGGGCGACCGTGCGGGCGTTGAAGGAGATCTGCATCCGGGGCGGCACCGTGGCGAAGATGAAGTAGGGGCCGATGTGGCAGGAGGGCACGAAGGTCACCTGGCGGATGGCTACCAGCCGTTCTTGCAGCCCTTCCGGCAGCGCCCGGCCTGTGATCGCCGTGAACTGGCTGGGAAAGGGAGGCGAATAGCGGCGAGCTCGGTGATAGGCCACACAGCGGCGCATCGTGGGCAGGCAGTCGGTGTAGGCCTCGGCGTAGGCCTCGGTCCAGAAGCCTTCCAGCAGCTTCAACAGGCGCCGCTTGAGGGGGGCCGGGTCGCTGAAGAGGGCGGTGACTTCCTCCAGGTCAGGAGCCCGCTCTGTCCATTCAGGCTCTCCCTGACAGCGGAACTGGGCGAGCTCGTTGACAGCGGTAGCCAGGAAGTCGGGTGCGGGCGGGTCGTCGCCCGGCCAGCTCAGGGGGATGCCGGCCCGTTGGAGCTCCCGCTGCAGCCCCTCCAGGGCCAGCCAGCCGTACCGTTCCGCCGGCCAGCGGGCCAGAAGGGTGTGATAGGCGACAAAGCTCTCGTGGGCCGGATGGTCCTGGGGAAAATCCATCACCAGGTGCCCCCACAGGCTGGGGCAGTAGCGCAGGAAGCCCATCAGGGTGCGGATCTCCCGGCTCAGCTCAGAGGAGAGGCGAGCAGCCGTCCGCGTCACCCAGTCATCCAGCCCTTCGATGTAGGGGGCGGCGTTGAGCAGGAGGAGGTTGGCGAAGAGGTCCTGGGGCAACGAGGTTCGAAAGCTGATCTGAATGGCCGGCGGTCCGGTCAACAGTTCCATCGTCGTCTGCCTTTCCAACCCAACGCACCGGTTTTTACCCGCACTTCCGCATATGCGGGTATATTGTACCACAAACGGCGGGAGGGGCAAGCCGGGAGCACTAGTGCATCACCCTCCCGCCGGGCACCTTGTGCCCGGCGATGGCAACGGCTTCCCGGCAGCGGCCTACAACGCGCTTTAGGCCGTGGATAGAACCTGCGGGAGGGTTCCCCCTGCACAGCCCATCCCCTCGCTCACTGATGGGTATCACCAGGTCTCCCTTGACAAAGCCGCTCAACCGGGCTATAAAGCAGTTCGGGGATTGAGAAGCGACCAGTCCGGATGCCTCCCTTCGCCGGAATGGGAATTCCGGCCTACAGGGTAGCTCGCAAGGCTTTGCCTTTTCAGCCCGGACTCTCCAGACCCGGGTCGGAGAGCCGAATCATCGGGCTCAAAGAGCCTTCCTACACCAACGACCGCCGGGGAGGCGGATATGAGCCGGCAACACGCCATTGTCATCGAAGGACTGATCAAGTTCTACGGTCCCGTCCAGGCCCTGTATGGGGTGGACCTGGAGGTGCGCCGGGGGGAGGTCTTCGGCTTCCTGGGCCCCAACGGGGCGGGGAAGACAACGACCATCCGCTGCATGCTGGACCTGATCCACCCCAACGGCGGCTCCATCCGGGTGCTGGGCCTCAACCCCCAGGCCGATCCCGTCGCCGTGCGGGCACGGACGGGCTACCTGCCCGGCGAGCTGCACCTGGACGAGACCCTGACCGTAGAAGCCACGCTCCGCTTCCTGAACGACCTGCGGGGCGGGAAGGCCGATTGGGCCTTCGTGCGCCGGCTGGCCGAACGCCTCGACTTGGACCTCCAGCAGCCGGTCAAGAACCTCTCCAAGGGCAACAAACAGAAGGTAGGGCTGATCCAAGCGCTGATGCACCGACCGGAACTGCTGCTGCTGGACGAGCCCACGGCCAGCCTCGACCCGCTGATGCAGCACGAGGTGCTGCGCCTGATCACCGAGGCCCGCGACGCGGGCGCGACCATCTTCTTCTCCTCCCACCACATCGGCGAGGTGGAGATGATCGCCGAGCGGGTGGGCATCATCCGGGGGGGAAAGATCGTGGAAGTGGCGGAGACCGAAGCACTTACCCGCCGCGCCCTGCGCCGGGTCCGCGTCCGCTTCGAGCAGCCGGTGGACGGCCGCACCCTGACCCAGGTGCCCGGCGTCACGCTCCTCTCCCAGGACGATGGACAGACGGTCCTGTTGCAGGTTGAGGGGGCGATGGACGGCCTCATCAAGGCGCTGGCCGCCTTCCCGGTGCTGGACTTCGAGACGGAACGGCCTACCCTGGAGGAGGTCTTCCTCACCTACTACGGCGGATCCGGCGAGGCGTAAACGCACCGCGCGACACGAAAGGGTGGAAAGGATGGGAACCATCTACCGATATGCCCTCAGCCGTGCTCGGGGGCAGGTCCTGGGTTGGGGACTTCCCCTGGGCCTCCTCAGCCTCTACCTGGCCCTCTTCTACCGGACCGTCGTTCAGCAGCGGGAGCAGTTCGAGCAACTGCTCCGGCACTACCCCAAGGAGGTGATCGCTTTCTTCGGCAACGTGGAGACGATCGCCACCCCGGAGGGGTATCTCTCCGTCGAGATGTTCTCGTACATGCCCCTCGTCCTGGGCATCTTCGCCATTCTGGCCGGCAGCGGCCTGCTCGTCGGCGACGAGGAGAAGGGAACGCTGGACCTGATCCTGGCCCACCCGGTGAGCCGCACCGACCTCTTCGTCGGGCGTCTCCTCGCCTTCGTCACGACGACGGTCGCCATCCTGGCCTTGATGTGGCTGGGGCTGGTGACTGCCGGCATCTGGTCGCCGCTGGGGGTTGGGGTCGGGAGGCTGATCCTGCCCTTCCTCTCCCTCCTGGCGATCCTGCTCCTCTTCGGGACGCTGGCGCTCCTGCTGAGCATGCTGCTCCCGGCCCGCCGCCTGGCGGCGATGGGGGCCGGCATCCTCCTCGTCGGCAACTTCTTCCTCGTCGGGCTGGCAAACATCAACGACGACCTGAAACCCATCGCCCGCCTCACGCCCCTCCAC
>WFUY01000030.1 GCA_015484715.1 Thermoflexales bacterium
GGGAAGAACGTGGCGACGGCCACCCCCGTGATGAAGTGAGCGATCCCCTTCATCGGCCCGGTCCGGCTGGCTTCCTCCCATCACAATGCATTCGGAGATGCCCAGATTATACCCGACAAGTGGTGGTCGGGCAAGTTCCAGTCGGCCGTCCGTACAAAGATGTTGGCTGTCCTTTCAATGCCACCGCCTTTCCCCAGCCCATCCTCTCGCTCACCTATGGGCGATCACCAGGCGAAGTCTTGGGCTGCCCCCTTGCTGGATCGTAGGTCCGCCGGGATCGAACGCAAGAATCGGTCAGGTGGACCTCCCAACCGTGGGGAAAAAGGGGGCTCCACTTGGCAGGGAATCGGCTTCTGTGGTAGAATATCCACCGACTTGTCGCGGCCCCGCCTCTCCCGCCTTCATCGGATCGGGCCATAGGCGGGCGGAGAGGTAGTCCGCGATCGAACCCGCCGGCCCGTTGACCTGCTGACCCGCTCCCGGCTATGGAACTGCGCGAGTACGGACGCATCCTGCGACGCTGGTGGTGGGCTGCCCTTCTGCCCGCCCTGGTCGTCTTGGCCTACACCGGCCTGACCTACCGGACGCCGCCGACCCTCTACCAGGTGGTGCTCAACTTCGCGGCCGGCACGCCACCCGAAGCGCCGGCCGATCAGTACGGCTACGACCGCTACTACGCCTGGCTGGCCTCCGAGTACATCGCCAACGGCCTCTCCGACATCGTGCGCCGGGGGGCCTTCGCCCAGGCCGTGAGCCGGCGGCTGGCCGCCCAGGGGATCACCGGGGCCGATGGGGAGCCGCTGCCCGCCGGGGCGATCCAGGGAGCCATCGTCTCCGACAACGCTCAGAGCCTCTTCGTCGTCTACGTCACCTGGCCCGACCCGACCCAGCTCCCGGCCCTCGCCGAGGCGATCACGGCCGAGGTGACGGAGAACGCGGCCGCCTACTTCCCCCAACTGGCGGACCTGCCGGTGCCGCCGGCCCGGCTGGTGGACCTGCCCGTCGTCACGCCCCTGCCCCCCAGCCTGCGCAGCCGGCTCACCGGGCCGGCCATCCGCGTCGGCCTCGGCGTTGCCCTGGGCATTGGCCTGGCCTTTCTGCTCCACTATCTGGACCCCACGGTGCGGGACCGGCACGAACTGGAGGCGATGGGGATCCCGGTGCTGAGCACCGTTCCCAAGGGGCGGGGGAGGCGGTGAGGTGGCGAGGTGATGAGGTAAAGCGACGAGGCAACAGGGCAATGAGGCGACAAGGTGCTGGGGGCCAAGGCTGTTGTTCACCGACCCCTTCCGTGGTAGAATATCGAATGCTTCAGCAAGTGGTCAGTTGCTGGGTAGAGTCTGCCCAATGAGCCCAACCTCACTGCAGTGGTCCCAGTAGCACCGCCTAAGATTGTGAATGTGCGCATCACCTGCTGGCTCACCGGGAGGAAAGATGGAAATTCGTGAGTACCTGCGTATCCTGCGCAAGCGAGGCTGGATCATCCTGCTGGTCGCTGCCATCGCCGTCGGCAGCGCCTTTGTCTTCAGCAAGCTCCAGACGCCCGTTTGGAAGGCCTCGGCCCGGGTGAGCATCAACCCGGCCCGGCCCGACTTCGGCCTCACCCAGTCGGCCAAAATCCTGCTGCGCAACTACGTCGCCAATATGTACACGACCACCTGGGCCCAACGGGTCATCGCTCGCCTCTCCCTTGACCTGACGCCAGAGCGTCTGAAGAGCATGACCATCATCGCCTCCGACGACTCCCGGCTGATCATCCAGGTGGACGTGAAGGATTACGACCCCCATCAGGCCCAGAGCATCGCCGACGAATGGGCCCAACTCCTCGTCGAGTGGCGGGAACAGGAGAACGCCAAGCTGCGCAAGGAGGACCGGGTCTACGCCCAACGGTTGGAGAACGCGACGGTGGGGTTGCATAGCCCGAAACTGAAGATCAACCTCGCCGCCGGCGGCATCCTGGGCCTGATCCTGGGCGGGCTTATCGTCTTCTTCCTGGAGTGGCTGGAAGCCGGCATCATCCGCACCCGCGAGGATATGGAGCGTTTCGTCGGTCTCCCGGTGCTCGGAGCCATTCCCTCGGAGGGAAGATAGCGGACGGCGACGCAGTGCATAGCAGCGCAGTGAACAGCGCCCTAACGAGTCGAGGTTGGACAAGCCTATGACACGAGAACTTCCTTTGGTCACCCTGACCCACCCCCGGTCCCCGGCGGCGGAGGCCTATCGAACGCTGCGCACCAACCTGACCTTCGCCGGCTTGGACAAGCCCATCCGCTCCCTGATCGTCACCTCGGCGGCCCCCGGCGAGGGGAAGTCCACCACGCTGGCGAACCTGGCGGTGACGATGGCCCAGGGAGACCGACGGACGATCCTGGTGGACGCGGACCTGCGCCGGCCCTCGCTCCACCGCATCTTCGGCCTGCCCAACGAGCCGGGACTGACGACGATGTTCGTAGATGAGGCGAGCCGGACCGACCCGCCGCTCCTGGAGACGGGCGTGGAGCACCTGTGGCTGCTGCCCAGCGGCCCGCTCCCACCCAACCCGGCGGACCTCTTGGGCTCCCGCCCGATGGAGGAGATCATCGCCTCGCTGCTGGAGCGGGCCGACTTCCTGCTCTTCGACGCACCGCCGGTCATCGCCGTGACCGATGCCGTGGTGCTGAGCACCCGGGTGGACGGCGTGCTGCTGGTGGTGCAGGCCGGTCGCAGCCGGCGCGAACACGTGCAGCAGGCAAAGCAGTTGCTGGAGCGGGTGCAGGCCCGCCTCGTCGGTGCCGTGCTGACCAACGCTCCTTCCGACAGCGTTATGGGCGCCTATTACACGGATGAGTGGTAAGAGAAGCGCAGTGGTTCTATTCAGCCTACCCTCCCGCAGGTCCACCGGTCGGGGGCGCTTTCAGCCCCGATGGGCTATTTGAAGCACGGTTTCGCGTCGGAAACGCGCCTAACCTGCGGGAGGGTGAACGGTCATGCATGGTGAAGGAATCCACCTCCCTTGACGAACTGCAACGGAAGATCCGAGAGCTGTATCCTATACTCGCCGAACGCTACCAAGTCAGCTCGATGGCGCTCTTCGGATCATACGTGCGTGGAGAACAGCGCCCCGATAGCGATCTGGATGTATTGGTGACCTTCCGTGAAACCCCTGGCCTGTTCAAGCTCCTCCAGCTTGAGCACTTTCTCAGCGACGTCTTGGGCGTACAAGTGGACCTGGTGATGAAAGAATCCTTGAAGCCGAGAATCGGCAAGCATATTCTCGAAGAGGCTATCCCGATCTATGAAGCGGACATATCTTGACTATCTGGAAGACATCCAGGACGCAATCGAGAAAGTGGCCGAATCTAGCGCCGTTGATTGAGCAAGCTCTCGGCGAAGCGGAG
>WFUY01000031.1 GCA_015484715.1 Thermoflexales bacterium
CCCCTGCCCGAAGCGGTGCGGGGGATCATCGAGGCCGGCGGGCTGATCCCCTACACCCGCCGGCGGTTGCACCAAGCGCAGCAAGGGTGAGCATAGCGAACCGGCAAATTGCAAATTGCAAATTGCAAATTTCCCAGGGAGGAGGGAAATGCCCAAGTACCGTATCGCACTGATGCCCGGGGACGGCATCGGCAACGACGTGATGGACGCGGCTCAGATCGTGCTGGACAAGATCGCCCTGGATGCCGAGTACGTCCACGCCGACATCGGCTGGGAGTTCTGGCGCACCGAAGGCGATGCCCTTCCCCAGCGCACGGTGGACCTGCTCAAGGGCTGCACTTGTGCTCTCTTCGGGGCGATCACCTCCAAGCCCAAGGACGAGGCCGAGGCGGAGCTGATCCCCGAGCTGCGGGGCAAGGGGTTGGTCTACCGCAGCCCTATCGTCCGCCTGCGCCAGCTCTTCGACCTCTACGTCAACCTGCGTCCCTGCAAAGCCTACCCCGGCAACCCCCTGAACTACCGGGATGACATTGACCTGGTCATCTTCCGGGAGAACACCGAGGGGCTCTACAGCGGCGTCGAGTTCCACCCCGTTCCCCAGGCCGTGCGGGAGGTGCTGGAGGCCCACAGCCCGGCGATGGCCCGCTTCGCCGACGTGGCCGAGGAGGACCTGGCCATCTCCTGCCGCATCTTCACCCGCCGGGGATGCCGGCGCATCGTTCGCCGGGCCTTCGAGTACGCCCAGGCCCACGGCTACTCCACCGTCACCGTGGTGGAGAAGCCCAACGTCATCCGCGAGACCAGCGGGCTGATGGTGCGGGAGGCCCGCCGGATCGCCGCCGACTTCCCCGACGTCGAGCTCTGGGAGACGAACGTGGACGCCCAGGTGATGTGGCTGGTCAAGAACCCCCAGGACTACAGCGTGCTGGTGACCAGCAACATGTTCGGCGACATCGTCTCCGACCTGGCGGCCCAGTTGGTGGGCGGGCTGGGGTTCGCCAGCAGCGGGAACATCGGCGACGACTTCGCCATCTTTGAGCCGACCCACGGCAGCGCCCCCAAGTACGCCGGCCAGTACAAGGTCAACCCGATGGCCATGCTCCTGGCGGTCAAGCTGATGTTGGACTGGCTGGGCGAGCGGGAGAAGGCCCAGGCGCTGGAATCGGCCATCGCCGGCGTCATCGCCGAGGGGAAGGTGCGCACCTACGATATGGGGGGCAGCAGCACGACCCTCGAGGTAGCCCAGGCCGTCGCCGAGCGGCTATAGTCCGAGGGGGATGGTGGTTGAGCATCAGGCCCGCGCGCAGACGGTAGAGGTGACCGATGAGGAGCTGATCGTGGAACTGGACGATGGGCGAACTATCAGCGTACCCTTGGCCTGGTTCCCACGGCTGGTACATGGGACACCGATGGAACGGAGGAATTGGCGCTTGATAGGCGACGGCGAAGGTATCCATTGGCCTGAGTTGGATGAAGACATCGAAGTCAAGCATTTGCTGGCCGGGATCCCATCCCAGGAAAGTCAGCGCTCTTTGCAGCGATGGCTTGTGAGTCGCAGCCGTCGGCGCATGGACGAGGCAGAAGATCGCCCTGCCTGACTTCATTCGGCTCCTCAACGGTCCGGTATCCCCTCCCGCACCGCTTCCACGATGAGCTCTAGGTCGGTCGGCGTCAGCGCCGGGTGGACGGGGAGGGAGAGGACCTGGCGGGCCGCCTCCTCCGCCACGGGGAAGTGGCCGTCGTACCCCAGGCCCCGGTAGACGGGCTGGGCCGGCAGGGTCCGGGGGTAGTAGATGCCCGTCCCGATCCCCCGTGCCCGCAGTTGCTCCACCAGCCCGTCCCGATCCTCCAGCACCCGGATGGTGTACTGGTGGAAGACGTGGCGGTAACCGGGCCTCACCGAGGGCGGGACGATGCCCGGCAGCCCCTGCAACCGCCGGGTCAGGTAGGCCGCGTTGGCGATGCGCCGCTCGTTCCACGCCTCCAGCTTCTTCAGTTGGGCCAGGCCGATGGCGGCGTGGATGTCGGTCATCCGAAAGTTGTAGCCCAGTTGCTCGTTGTAGTAGCGCTGCCGCATCCCGTGGGCGCGGAGGAGCCGGGCCTGCTCGGCGATCCGGTCGTCGTCGGTGGTGATGATCCCCCCCTCGCCCGTGGTCATGTTCTTGGTCGGGTAAAAGGAAAAGCAGCCCGTGGCGAAGGTCCCCACCTTCCGGCCCTCGATGGCCGCGCCGTGGGCCTGAGCCGCATCCTCGATGACCACCAGCCCGTGCCGCTCGGCGATCTCCAGGAGGGCGGGCATCTCCGCCGGGTGGCCGAAGAGGTGGACGGGTAGGATGGCCCGGGTGCGGGGCGTGATGGCCTCCTCGACCAGCGCCGGGTTCAGGTTGAAGGTCTCCGGCTCGATGTCCACGAAGACGGGCCGGGCCCCCACGTAGAGGACGGCGTTGGCCGTGGCGATGAAGGTGAAAGGGGTGGTGATCACCTCGTCGCCGGGACCAATGCCGTGGGCCAGCAGAGCGATGTGAAGGGCCGTCGTCCCCGACGAAGTGGCGATGGCGTGCTTCACTCCGCAGTAGGCGGCGAAGGCTTCCTCGAAGGCCCGGACGCGGGGGCCTTGGGCCAGTTGCCCCGACTGCAGGACCTCCAGGACGGCCCTCTCCTCTTCCTCACCGATGAGCGGCTGAGCGATGGGTATCATTGCGACTTCCTCCTTCCTTTTCCCTCATCCCCCACTGCCTCATTGCCTCATTACCTCGTTCCCTCATTCCCTCGTTGCCTCATTGCATCCCGACCGTGGAGACGACCGCCGACGGCAGACCGCTGACCGCCGAACGACCGCAGATCGCCGACTGAGGACTGAGGACCGAGGACTCACTCCTCTCCCCCAAACCGATACGTCTCCCCACAGGTGGGGCAGCGCATCAGGACCCGCTCCTCCCCCCGGCCCACTTCGACCAGGCGGGTGGCGCACTTGCAGACGTAGCCGACGAGCCGGGCCGGATTGCCCACCACCAGCCCGTGGTCAGGCACGTCCCGGGTGACGACGGCGCCGGCCCCGACCAGGGCGAACCGCCCGATGGTCACGCCGGGCAGGATGACGGACCGGGCTCCTAGGGAAGCCCCATAGCGGACCCGGATGGTCCCCACCTCCCAGTCGGCGTCCGTCTTCAGCCGGCCGTCGGAGGTGATGGCCCGGGGCCGCTTGTCGTTGGTCAGACAGACCTGCGGACCGATGAAGACCCCATCCTCCACCGTCACGCCGTGGTAGAGCAGGGCCTGGTTCTGGATCTTCACGTTGTCGCCGATCTGGACGCCGAAGTCCACGTAGACGTCCTTGCCCAGGATGCAGTTGCGCCCGATGCGGGCTCCCTCCCGCACCTGGGCGTGGTGCCATATCCGGGTGCCCGGTCCGATCTCCGCCTGAGGGGAGACCTGGGCCGTGGGATGAATCTGGGGCCTGTCGTCCGTCACTGGGCTCTCCTCCTCGTGGTGTTGGGGAACGCTTGACCGTTCCCCGGCTACTCGGTCACCCACTCGTAGATCCTGACAGGGCGGCCTCGGGGACGCAACACCGCCCGCAGGATCCAGCCGCTGCTTTCATCCACCCGATAGCCGATGCCGGCGTAGAGCCCTGCCATCGCCTGGGGATGGTCCTCTTCCAGCACCAGGTAGCGCACGCCGTAGCGTCGGGCCACCTCGGCCGCCACCGCCGGGGGGCCGTTGGGGATGACGACGGCGGGATAGCCGGTGTAATAGGTGAAGCTGGGTGGGTCGTTGATCATCACCACCAACTCTAGTGCGTCGGCCCCCTTACCCTCGCGGGCCTGCAGCCAGGTGCCGACGGCGTGGGGGACGGTTCCCGCCTCGCTCCAGGCGATCAGTTGCCGGAGGTAGAGCCCCAGGCTGAGGAGCGCGGCTGCGATCAGTGCCAGGCAGGTGAAGCCCTGCTGGGCTCGCTCTCGCTCCCAGGTCGGGATGCGCTCGGCGGCCCAGCCGACGGCCCGGTCCAGCTCCCCCAGGGCCACCGCCAGGAAGAAGGGGAGCAGCGCCCCGCCGGAGTGGAAGAGCCCTCCCCGCATCCCCGGATAGGTGAAGGCCAGCGTCATCACGGCGTAGAGCAGCAGGGCGTAGACCAGGGCGGGGCGGATCAGCCGATGGCGGCGATGTCGCCACAGCCCGACCACGACGAAGGGGGCCAAGAAGATGAAGCTGTGGACGGCGATGAGGGTCTGGAGGGCCGACACCAGCGCCTCCAGGCGGGAGCGCAGGATCGGCCCCACTCCCCAGGCCAGGAAGCTCGCCAGCGTGGGCAGGTCGCCGTAGTTGAAGAGCTCGTCGTAAGCCCGCAGCCAGAGGGTCCGGCTGCCGGCCGGGGAGAGGGGCAGGCCGATGGCCCGCAGGTTGCGCAGAAACCAGGGGACCATCACCAGCAGGTAGCCACCCAGGAGCGCGGTCAGAAGGCGGAGCGTTGCCTTGCCGGTCCCACGCTCTCGCCGCCCCAGGACGACCAGGAGGGCGACCAGCAGGAGCAGGGGGCCGTCGGCCCGCGTCAGGTGGGCCAGGCCGGTCAGACCGCCGATGAGCAGGGCCTGCTTCCACGCCCCGTCCCCCTCCCGCAGGCTGCCCATCTGCCAGAGGG
>WFUY01000032.1 GCA_015484715.1 Thermoflexales bacterium
TTTTCATTCTGCACGATGTCGTGTATCGGTATGGCTTCGAGCTGGACGAGAAGCAGGTGCACTCCGAATGGCTCTATCGCACTCGGCATCGCGAAAGCCGTCTCTTCGTGCGGGAAGGGCAAGATTTCAACATTTCCGGGGCCCTGAGAGCCAAGAAGGACATTCTAGAGATGACGCGCCCCAATGCCCTGTTTCTCTCCGTTCTGGCGCAATTCAACCACGAGCTGGCCACCGAGATACTGCAATGGTTCCGCACGAGACTGCGCGGCATCTCCGGTCTTGATGATGAGATGTACGGAAGGTACACCATCGAACGTGCCGAGCGCGACGATACCTTTCGCCGGCGTGTCCAAACCCTGCTACGTCTGTCCGATGTCGGCATTACCGGCCTCGGAATTGAGAGGATTCCGATGTCTCAGACCGAGATGCCCTCCGAAATCCAGCAGGCCCTCAGGCATCTTATGGATGCTCTGAGCGAGAAAAGGGGGGGACAAGCCCCCCCCGATGAGGATATTCTGCTCGAGAGAGTTACGACCGTCCATCCGGTCTTTGACAGCGCGACCGGCAAATACGTGAGGGAAGAGATTTTCGATATGGAAATGCACGAGTCGGAGGGGACCAAAAAGTTCTTTTACCTGCTGGGCCCCTGGATTGACACCCTCGAAAACGGGTACGTCCTGTTCGTTGACGAGATGGACGCCCGTCTGCATCCCCTGCTCACCCGCGAACTGGTGCAGATGTTCCTCTCCCCACGGAGCAATCCCCACAACGCTCAACTGATCTTCGCCACCCACGATGTCGGTTTGCTGGCCGATCGTCTCCTGCGTCGTGATGAGGTCTGGTTCACGGAAAAGAACCGATACGGAGCCACAGAATTGTACTCCCTGGCGGAGATCAAAGCCCGCAAAGACGCCTCCTTCTACAGAAACTACCTTCGAGGGATGTATGGAGCCGTGCCCCATCTGGGCGGGTTGCAGCCTTTCGTTGAACAGGAGATGCTTTATGGCGCGCACCCCGAAGCCGAGCGGGCGTAAGAAGTTGCCCGACAAGGGACGCCCCCTGCGCAGGAGACGGAGGGTGGATCACCGGGAAAAACGGCGACGCTTCCTCATCGTTTGCGAAGGCACAAGAACCGAGCCCAACTACTTCAGGCGATTCAGAGGCAGTGCCATTGACGTCAAGGTCGTTGGGACAGGCCGGGCCCCACTTGCCGTCATCGCGACGGCACGGAGATTGAGCAACGAAGAGCAAAAGAAAGGTATCCCGTATGACGAGGTATGGGTCGTCTTCGACAAGAACGGTGTTCCGGCCGAGCAATTCAACCGGGCTATCCGCCTTGCGAAACAGGCCGGCTTCCATCCCGCGTACTCCAACCAGGCCTTTGAACTGTGGTATGTTTTGCACTTCGAATACCTGAACGTGGCCATCCCGCGCCGCCAATACCAGAAGCGATTGGACGAGCTCCTGGGAAGGCCGTACCGCAAGAACGATCCATCGCTTTACGACGTCTTACTGCCAAGACAAGAAGTCGCCCTTCGGAATGCAAAGCGCCTGCTGGCCTCCTATCCTGAACACAATCCGGCCCAGGACGACCCCTGTACCACCGTCCACCTCCTGGTCGAGGCCCTGAACAGAGGAATGTGATCTCCGGGATTGACGCCGTTGGCTGCCGAGCGGCACCCACCTCAACCAACGAAAGGCACGTATGAGCATTTACCTGGACTCTGCATCGGTCGCTGACGCCGTGCGGGCGGCGGAGCTGGGCTTCGTCGCCGGCATCACCACCAACCCCCGGCTGCTGGCCCAGGTCGGCAAGCCGGCCGAGGAGGTCATCCCGGCCCTTTGCGACGCCCTGGGCCGGGGGCTGGTCTTCTACCAGTTGAACGCCCCCACCCCGGAGGACCGGGAGGCCGAGGCCCGTCGCATCCTGGCCCTGCGCCCCGGACGGGTGGGCCTGAAGATCCCCTGCACCCCGGAGGATACGGCCCTCCTGGCCCGCCTGACCGCCGAGGGGGCCGTCTGCGCCGCCACGGCCGTCTTCAGTGCCCACCAGGGATACCTGGCCTGCGAGGCGGGCGCCCGCTACCTGATCCCCTACGTCAACCGGGCGACCCGCCTGCTGGGCGATGGGCTGGCCCTGGTGCGGGACCTGGCAGCCGTCTGCGCGGCGACGGGCGGGGAGACCAGCGTGCTGGCCGCAAGCCTCAAGAGCCCCCAGGAAGCGGTCGGCGCGGTGCTGGCAGGGGCCGCCCACGTCACGCTGCCCCTGGAGCAGATTCTGGCCCTGGGGGAACACCCCCTCACCCGCCAGGCAATGGAAGCCTTCGCCTCGGCCCGCTCCGGCGAGGGGTGAGGACGGCCCGATGACGGCACTGGGCATCGCCCTGGGCTACTACGCCGCCC
>WFUY01000033.1 GCA_015484715.1 Thermoflexales bacterium
GGCCAAGCTGTCAAGGTCTGGCGATTGCGGTGATTACCCACAAGTGTGGATAACCGCCGGTGTCGAAACGGACGGCCACCGCCATCAGGTGGCAAGTCTCCTCAGCAGGCGTTGGAGGAAGGTGAGGAGAAAGGTGACCCGGCCAATCGTCAGATCGTACCACGTGGGAGGACGTTGGGCGGTCACCAGGTCAAAGCGGTACTCGACGAAAAGCAGGAAATTCCAGACCAGAAGCAGGCCGCCCAGGGCGTAGACGGCCGGCCAGGACCAGCGCTTCGCCGTCCCCTCGATGAGATGGGCCAGTCCCATCACGAAGATGGGAGTGCAGACGAGGAACATCCGCCCTCCGAAGGCATCCCCCTGCATCCAATTATGCCAACTGCTGATGATGTACCACTGGACGACGAAGCCCAGCCCCCCCAGGAGGGCAAAGGTGCGATCCCGACGGTAGGCGGGGAACAATCCCACCAAGGCCGGCAGGAAGATGGGGTGCCAGGTGAAGAGGCCCCGGAAGGCAGAGAAGAGGACGGCCCCCAGCCGGGGGGAGAGCCAGTAGAAGTCGGTGCCCGGATGGTAGGTGTAAGGACTGCGGAAGGGGTTGCCGTAGAGCACCCCCCAGACCACCATCTGAGGGCTGAAGACGAGGAGAGCAACCGGTCCGGCGATCAACCCATCCCGCAGCAGCCCGATAGCCGGCCTTCTGTCCCCATCTCGCAGGCCGCGCCAGGCCGAAGGGAGCCGGGCCAGGAAGGGGAGGGCCAGGAAGAGGCCATCCTGGGGGCGGATCAAGGCCATCAGCCCCCCCAACAGACCGTACAGCAGCGCAGTTCGGATCCCAGGCCGGCCTCGGCGGCGAAGCCAGGTGTGGAAGAAGAGCCCGCTGGCGAAGACGGAGAGGGTGTGGGCCATGTAGGGCTCGGCGGTCAGGTAGTAGATCAGGTTGCCGGCCAAGGCGATCAGTCCGGTGGCAACCAGGGCGGCCTGCTCGGAGACCATCGCCCGCGCAAAGCGGTAGACGAGGAGCAAGCCGGCCCCGCCGTAGAGGATGCTCCCGGAGAGGACGAAGGTCTGGTAGAGGTAGCCGTACCCGTCGGTGGCGACGGGGAATCCCAGCCAGCGCAAGAGGGAGGCCAGCAAGTGGGCCAGCAGGAAGAAGGGGGACCAGAGGATAGCCGGGCCGATGGGCCACTGGTTGGGGAGCCGCCCTACGGGGGTCCGGTTCGAGAGAAGCCGCTCGACCTTCGTCGGATCGTAGGCGAAGAAATAGACGTACTCATCGCGGAAATCCAGGTCTCCGTCCAACAGCAGCGAGGGTAGGTAGACGTAGTAGTAGACCCCATCGGAGCCGACGAGCTGGTTGTCAGCACGAGGCAGGGGGATGGTGAGCAGGAAGACCAGCAGGCAGAAGCCGGTCAGGGCCAGGATAAGGCGATCCCCCTTGGAGGTCGCGGCGATGCGCATCAGCCCGGTCATCGAGGGACCCTCTCCCTACTTCTTGCGGAAGGTGGCGTAGACCTCCAAAAGCATCTCCGCCACCCGGTCGGGGTCGTGCTCTGAGAAAGGATAGGCGGGCACGCTGTCCGATTCCCAGAGGGCATCCAGTTTCTCCAGGATGGCATCGGCGTCCACGCCGGGCAGCGCATACTCGGCCAGATGCCGCTCGAACTCCGGGATGCCCGGCGGGCAGATCACCTTGGTGCCCAAGGACACCGCTTCCAGGATGACCCGGGGCAGCCCCTCGGAACGGGAGGGAAGGACGACGACCTCGGCCCCCTGCATCAGGGCCAGGATCTCTTGATGGGGCCGATGGCCCAGGTAGGCTGCCCCGGGCGTCTGCTGAACCCGCCGGAGGAAGCGATCTCCCTCGCGGTTCACGCCGACGAAGAGGAGCCGGGCCTGGGGATGCGTCGGCCGCCAGCGGCGGTAGGCTTCCAGGAGGTCGTAGACGCCCTTGTTGTAGGTCATATCGCCGACGAAGAGCAGGTAGGGTTCCCGGCCCACCCCGTGTTGCCGACGGATGGTGTCTACTCGCTGCGGTGAAGGCGCTTCGGGCGGCGTGAAGGGGATGGGCACGAGCGTTGCTCGCTCGGCGGGAAAGCCGTTGGCGACGGCGAAGCGTTGCACCCCTTCGGCGCAGCAGAGCAATCGGTCGGCGACGCGGGCGAGCCGGGTCGGATCGCTCATCTTATCTCGCAGGTCGGCGACGACGGGCACCCTGCAGCGGCGCAGGGCGGCGTAGAAAAGCCGCCCCCGGTAGCGGGTGTGGAAGTGGATCAGGTCCACCCCTTGGCGTCGGACCAGGGCCGGCAGATAGGCCGCGAACCAGAGTTGGGTCACCCCGTAGGTGGCCGCGTGGATCGGCCAGGAACGTCGCGGCAGGCTGACGCGGGTGGGCAGGAGGCGCAGGACCTGGAGTTTCCCCCGGACGTGGCGGCGGGGCTGCCCCGGCAGGCGCTCCGTCAGCACCGTCAGCCGGGTGATCTCCGGACGCCGGAGCAGGCGGGGGACGATGTCGCCGAAGTAGGTGGCCGCCCCCCCGACGGCGGGCGGGTAGAGGGCGGTGAGGATCAGCAGGTGCATCGTTCGGCAGCCTCCCGGGCGAACAGGCTGGGATAGCGAGCGAGGAAGGCGCACAGCCGCTCAAAGGTGGCAAAGTCGTCGGCCACCTTCATGCAGATGGGATGGGCCAGGAGGGTCGCTACCCCTCCGGCCCCGACGATTCGGTCCACCTGGGCGCAGACCCGTTCCAGCCACTGCTCCGGTGTGTAGGAGGGACCGCGCCCCTCGGCGGCGACGAAGGCGGGCGTTCGCACGCCGTGGTAAAGGTGCTCGTGATCGGACAGGGTGTTGAGGGGCAACACCACGATGCCCGCAGGATGACGCCAGGGCCGATGGTGGTCGGCGCTCACCTGGTCGGACCAGGCGAGCAGGCCGGCCTCGGCCAGCAGGCGGGGGGTGTGCCGGTCGTGACGGTAGGCGTGGTTGCGCCAACTCCGCACCGGCCGTCCGGTGAAGGCCGCGAGGGTCTCACA